>JAGQVA010000054.1 GCA_020438265.1 Bacteroidota bacterium | reverse complement strand
GAATTGCCCAGGCATCTAACCTCGGGAAAAAGGTTTTATACTGCGGTGCATAATGGTAATCAGGAGCACCGGCACTCCCCTGGTTTACAAATGGAAGAATGATATTTCCTGCCCGATCAAAAACAAAAATATCCAATAGAGAGTCATGATTCAGGTCTATAGCAGAAAGCTGGGGTTGGTTCAAGCCGCCAGAAAAAGCATTTTTTAAATAATTTCCATTTACCTTAACCTCAACTTCATCCCAAAAAGTAAGAGGTTGGGCATTTACCTGAATAGAAAAACTGAACAGAAAACAAAGTAAAAATTTTCTCATAATCGGAGAATATGATCAAATGACTGGAATTCTCTTTCCATATTGGAAGCCAGGACATAAGTTCTGTCTCCTAAATGGTTTTCAATCAGGCCGAGGATTTTTTCGGCATTTTCAGGATCCATATTGCTGGTTGGCTCATCGAGGAGGAGAACATCTGATTGAGTAAATAAAGCCAGGCCTACTTTCGCTCTTTGTAACATTCCTGAAGAATAAAACCTGAGTTTTTTGTCCTGATGAGATGTTAGATCCAGAATATCGATCAATTGAGCAGGTTTATCGATCAGGCATGATTTAAACTGAAAGTGAAGATTTACCTGCTCTGAAATAGTTAAATCAGGATAGAGTGTGGTAAAAGGACCGGCCCAGCTGATATAGCGGTAGAAGTGGTCAACGCTTACTTTTTGTTTCCCTCTTAAACCGGATATTTTTCCGGAGGAAGGTGAAAGCTGGCCAGCAATAATTCTCAATAGTGTGGATTTTCCGGAACCGTTTTTCCCAACCAGCGCCAGACGAGGAGAAGATTGAAAGTCGTGATTAATATCTTTAAATATCCATCGGTGATAGAATTTCTTTCCAATATTCTCCAGTCTGATATGCAGGTTAGGGATGTTTGTTTCCATTTTCTTCAGAAGAAGAGCAAGAAGATTAAGAGTGTCCGCGAATAATCCCTCTGGTTGCTTTCCGGATAAAGGTAATGACTTCGTCTCTTTCTTCGGTAGCAGGGAGATGGGTTTCTACATAATCAAGCGCTTTTGAAGTATTCATTCCGGACAGGAAGATAGAACGGTAGATGTCCTGAATTCCATGGATTACCTCATTGGTGTACCCCCGTCTTCTCAGACCGATGGAATTTACCCCTTCATATTTTACAGGATTTCTACCTGCCTTTACATAGGGAGGTACATCTTTCCTAACTAAGGATCCACCTGAAACAAATGCGTGTCGGCCAATTTTTACAAATTGATGCACCGCTGATACACCTCCGATGACTACATGGTCTTCAATTTCAACATGCCCGGCCAGATTGACTGCATTAGCCAAAACCACATGATTTCCAATCTGACAATCATGGGCAACGTGGGTGTAAGCCATAATGAGTACGTTTTGGCCAATAGAGGTTTGTCCATGCGCAGAAGTTCCCCGATTGAGTGTTGCGCACTCACGGATGGTGGTATTATCACCAATTACCAAAGTGGTTCTTTCTCCGTCAAATTTTAAGTCCTGGGGAATGGCAGAGATAATTGCACCTGGAAAAATTCGGCAATTCTTTCCGATTCTCGCTCCGTCATGTATTGTTGTATGTGAGCCAATCCAGGAACCATCGCCGATGGTTATTCCTCCGTGTAAGGTAGCAGAAGGTTCAATGTGCACATGATTACCGATTACCATGCGTGGTTTGATGGCTTCAGAAACTTTTTCTTCCCGCCAGAATTCCAGTTGAGAGATATCCGCAGACAAGGTTACTCCCGGCATAATGGAGCAATGATTGCCAATTCTTACACCATTATAGATGACTACGTTTGGGCCAATGGTGGTTCCCTCTCCAATCTCTACATCTTCCTGAATGATCGCGGTTGGCGCTACCCGGGCATCAGGATGGATCCTGGCACGGGGGTGGACGTTTGATGAATATGGATTTTTGCTTTTTTCGTTTGGATTCATGTTTTGTTTTTTGGGACGACACTGGCGATCATATCGGCAGAGCAGACCACATTACCATCCACATAAGCCTTTCCTGACATTTTGCAGATGCTTCTTCTAAGTGCTGTCATTTCTACTTCTATTTCCAGTGTGTCACCTGGTATAACTGGTTTTTTAAATCTTGCGTTGTCTATAGCCACAATATAAACCCAGACCGAATCGGGGTTTTCAATGGTATTGAGTAATAACACTCCTCCAACCTGTGCCATAGATTCGAGTTGTAACACTCCCGGCATAATAGGATTACCCGGAAAATGACCTTTGAAAAAAGGTTCATTGATGGTTACATTTTTTACCCCTTTGATCTGGTTTTCTGCGAAAAAAGTAATTTTGTCAACCAATAAAAAAGGGTACCGATGTGGTAGGATTTCATGGATGGCATTGATATCAAACACCACGCCTTCCTGATTTCCATTCTGGAATTTCTTGGAAATTTCTTGCTGTTTCACTTTTGATTTGATTTTTTTTGCGAGTTCGACATTGGCTTTATGGCCCGGTCGGGATGCCACTACATGTCCTTTAAGAGGTTTGCCAACTAAAGCCAAATCTCCTACCAGATCAAGTAGTTTATGCCTCGCGGGTTCATTATCGTAGTTAAGCCCTGAGTTATTCAGAATTCCTTCCCGAATATTGATTTCGGGTGTATTAAATAGCTTTTTTAGTCTTTCTTTTTCGTCTTCCCTGATTTCCCTGTCTACAATTACGACTGCACTTTCCAGCGATCCTCCCTGAATTAAGCCTGCCTGATAAAGCGCCTCCACTTCATGCAGAAAGCAAAAAGTCCGGCAATTGGCAAATTCCTCAGGAAAATCCCTGATATCAGAAAGAGTTGCTTTTTGAGAATCAAATACATTCGAGTTAAAATCGATCATAACTTCAGCCTGAAAGGTTTTCCCGGGATGAATCCCGATATCTACATTTCGTTCCGTTTCACGATAGTAAATGGGAGTGTCTATCTCGAAATATTCCCTTTCCGCATTTTGTTCTACCAATCCAGCTGATCGAAGAATTTTTGTGAAGTCTTTTGAGCTTCCATCCATGGCTGGAGGTTCTGGCCCTTCCATCTGGATAAGCACGTTGTCAATTTGAAGCCCGACAAGGGAAGCCAGTACGTGTTCTACTGTGTGGATATTTGCACCATTAATACCAATTGTTGTTCCTCTCGAAGTATCCACGACATGATCGACCAAGGCAGGAACTTTTGGCTGGCCTTCCAGATCAAGACGCTGAAAAACAAATCCATGATTTTCTGGTGCCGGCAAAAAAGAAAGCGTTGAAGGATGTCCCGTATGCAAGCCAACACCGGAAACAGACACTTTCTTACTTATTGTTCTTTGCTTTTCTGCCATCATTACGATCCCAGATTTTGAATTTGATCTTCCAGATCTCTGATCTTATTATACATTTCTTCCAGTTTTCGGAAGAGTAACTCTGATTTCAACTGTTGACGATGAGGTTGGATAGGAGACCCCCGAAACGCTTTTCCCGACTCTTTGATGCTCTTGTTTACTCCCGATTGCGCATCAATCATACTCCTGTCCGCAATTTCCAGATGACCGACAATCCCTACCTGTCCACCTACCATACAATTTGCTCCCAGTTTGGTGCTACCCGCAATTCCTGTCTGAGCAGCGATGACCGTATTTTTTCCAATTTCCACATTATGAGCCAATTGTACCAGATTGTCAAGTTTGGCTCCCTGGCGTATAATCGTCTGGCCAAATGTAGCACGATCGATACAGGTATTTGCCCCTAATTCGACTCCATCTTCCAACACGACAGTCCCGGTTTGGGGAATCTTTTTAAAACTGCCATCTTCCTGGGGAGCAAATCCAAATCCATCACTGCCAATGCAACTTCCCGCATGAATGATACAATTATTCCCTATTTTTGTCCCATGATAAATGGTTACATTGGGAAAAATAATGGTATTATCTCCAATTTCGGACCCCTCTCCAATATAAACATTGGGATAGATTTTTACTTCATCTCCAATGACAATATCTTTATCAAGGTAGGCAAATGAGCCGATAAAGACATTCTGCCCCATTCTGACTGAAGAATGAATCTGAGAGGGTTCTTCAATTCCAACTTTCTGCGAAACCTTCAGCTTATTGACCTGTTCCAGCAGTAAAGCTACGGCAGTGTAAGGATCATCCACTTTCAGCAATGTCGCCTGAATTTTTCCATTGGGTAAGAAATCCTTATCGACAATCACTGCCGAAGCACGGGTTTGATAAATGAATGGGGTATATTTTTCATTTCCCAGAAATGTAATGGCTCCGGGAAAACCTTCCTCGATACTGGCAAACGTATGAATTTCCAGGTTAGGATCTCCTTCTATTTCAGCATGTAAGATGCTCGCAATCTGCCTTAGTGAAAACTTCATTTGCAATCAGATATCAGGATAAAGTTGCCTCCAAAGGTAAACATTCTTTTCTAATGGGACAGAAAAACTATCACAAGTTTGAAAAACTTAGTTCACCCTGATAAAAGGTGGCTAATGGTTTGCCCGTAAAGCTCTGGCCAATGAAAGGTGAATTTTTGGCTCTGGAAGGTATTTTGTCGGATGAAAATTTCCAATCCATTCCTGTATCGAATATGGTAAGGTTGGCCTCTGCGTTTATGGAAACAGAAACAGAAGGCTGTTTTAATATTTTTCGGGGGTTAATTGCAATCAGTTCAATCAGTTTGGAAAGAGAAATTTTTTCTTCACGGATCAGGTATGTATTAGCCAGAGCGAAAAATGTCTGTAGCCCTAACATGCCTGGTTCTGCAATCTCAAATTCTACTTTTTTCTCTTCCGGTCCCTGTGGGTGATGACCTGATCCAAGGGTATCTATCCAGCCTGATTGCAAAGCTTCTATTAAAAATTTTTGTCCATCCTCAGTTTTTAAAGGAGGGAAAACTTTATAATCCGGATCAAATGTAAGCAGAGACTCATCATTTAAAATGAGATAATAGAGATTGGTTCCCACACTCAATTCAGGATGATTTTCCTTAACAGCCTTGATTCGGGAAATTCCTTCTTTGCTCGTTACTGGCTGAATATGCAAACGACCGGGATTATATTGATAAAGATCCAGATCTCGCGAAACGGCAATCGATTCGGCTATTTCCGGGATTCCTTTCAGCCCCAATCGGGTGGATATAAGTCCTTCCTCCATTTGACCGGTTCCGGAAATACTCTTATCCTCAGGGCTCATAATAAGCAGTCCATCAAAAGCTTTGAGATATTGCAATGCCCGCATGACAATACCCGCTTTTTGAATGGGATGATTACCGTCTCCATAACCAATGGCGCCTGCCTGGTGCATATCGTACACTTCGGCAAGTTCTTTTCCTTCGGCATGACTCGTAATACAGCCCGTAAACAAAAACTCAACCCCAAGTCCATGGGTCCGGGTTTTGAGAGAATTGATATGAAAAGCGCTATCCACCGGAGGAGAAACATTGGGCGAGCACATAATAGCGGTGAATCCCCCGGATTTTGCCGCATTTGCTAATTGAGAAAGTGTTTCCTTATGTTCAAATCCCGGATCAGATAAATGAACGTGCATATCTACCCAGCCGGGGGAAACAAAAGCCTGCTCAAACTCATGAACAATGCTTTTTTCATCGGAAATCGTATTTGCCGGACCAATTTGTGAAATTATATTTCCCTCAATTTTAATGTCAACATTCTGGTGGTTAAATTCTGACTGAGGGTCTACAACTGATAAATTTTTAAGAATAAGAGGAATACTGCCCATTTCATTGATTTTAGCTGACTGGCTGATCTTTCAGGCGTAAAATTAGTATTTCTCCGGCTAAACACAGCAAAGCCAGGATAATAAAATATTTCCACAAAGGAATTCCTTCTTTTTCCTCTTCAATCTGATCTTTAATACTTTCTGCATTAGGGGAAAATATTTTGATATTATCGTATCCTGATTGCTCCAGCGTATTCTCTAATTCAGAAGAAGATAAAAAGTCCAGGCTCGATTCCAGATCGGAAATATTAAACGACATTTTTTCAAGTAGTTTGTCCTCCTGTGTGATGTCATAATTTCCTTCCTTGAGGTCCATATTCTCAAAATTAAGCACTGTAACCCCTCCTTGGGCATATTGTTCCGGAGGTATAGCTCTTCCGTCTTCCCCAACCAGATTAATGAGACTTTTTAAATTGGTTCTGATCGTTTTGGGTTTAAAAAATCCAATATCCTGTCCCATCTGGACATTTTGAGTCTGGTTCATAATCTGAGTTGCCCGGAACATAAGGGGCGTAAAAATTGTCCTGACATGGAGATCTGTCCAGGCATCTCCCGGAAAAATCGAAAAAGTAAACATAATCCCTTTGCCGACTTTGGTTTCTACCATCACAGGGCTTTGATTTTCCAAGGCAATGATACGGTTCTGAATGGTTGAATTATTCAAGACCAGGGGATAATATTTGTAGACATTAGGAGCGTCAAATTCGCGATTGTTTTGGTGGCGATTATAAATTCCCTCAAATATTGGATGGGCCAAATCGACCAGAGATGCTTTTATCCCTTCCTCAATGCTGATTGTAGGTTCAAATCGCCCCAGATTCACAGAAGAGAGAAAACTATTTACTCCGCTCAACTCCATTTCCTCAGCGGGGAAAAACATAATACTTCCGCCTTCATCCAGAAACGTCCGGAGTTTATCTCCCAGGCCAGAACTGATTTCTTTGACTCCCAATAGAACCACAGAACGATAATCATTCAATTCTACAGTCGAAATATTGCGGGCACTGATGAACTTAACTGCGAATTGAGTAAAAAGAGATTCATAAAGGATTCGTACGTTTCGGGAAGTTTCGCCCTCCACAATCAAAACATTTTCGGCTTCCGGAACATAGAAGCTGAAATATCTTTTATTATCAAAATCAACCCAGTTGTCATCGAGTTCTACAAAACCGGAAACCCATCCGCTTTGAGGTGGTGTAAAAGAAATTTCCAGGTTTTGTGTGCTTTGGGGTTCCAGATTATTATTGCTAATGGCAGCAACTTTTCCCTCAATCACCACCCTTGCATTCAGGTCATTGATTGCTGTATTTCCATCATTGACCATAGTCAGGTTCATCTGGACGGGTTTATCTTTTTCTATAATTTGCGATATGATTTCATGATCCCTGATATAGACATTTTTCTGTTCTCTGGTAGCCAGGGGAATGTATTTAATAATTAAAGAGGTATCATCCATATTCACCCGCTGGCTATCGGCCATGACGGTAGATTTTTGAAAATCACTTAAGAAATAGAGTTCCTGGAGACCATTTCCCGCCCGTGAGAATATTTCGTTCCGGAAATTCAGAATGTCTTCCTGACTTCTGATATTTTGACTAATGGCTAGATCTTTGAGCTCAGCCAAAGCCTCCTCCTGCTGATAAAATCCATAATTCAGCTTAAGATTGCTGGTAGTCATCAGGAGAAATTCATCTTCATTACTATAATTGGAAAGAATATTTCTGGCGAGAGAAATGGCTTGCTGGAAATATTGCCCTCTTTCATTCCGCGCTGTCATGCTATAAGAATTATCAATAATAATCCCTACCGAGCGATTTCCTCTTAAAACCTTCTGATTTTCACTGACAATTACCGGACTGGCAAACGCCAGAACCAGTGCTGATATCGCCAAAAGACGCAAAAGAAGTAAAAGCCATTGTTTAAACTTAAGCCGTCGGACCACCGATTTTTTTACCTCTTTAACAAAAGCGACATTACTAAACAGGATTTGTTTCGGTCTTTGAAGATTAAAAAAGTGTACAATGATTGGCACGGAAAGAGCCAATAAACCCCACAATATTCCCGGAAATAAAAAGGCCATTTATTGAAATTAAATTTCTTTGAGTTGCAAATATAGTCAGATTTGCTGTACTGAAAATACCAGGCGAGAATTTACGATTTTTTTTTGCTCATGTTATGGGAAAAATAGCTAGATTATTCATAAATAATACACAAACATTTATTTCGTTGATCTGGCAACTATTTTGAGATTTTAAATGTTTAGGTAAACTACTTGGAAATCTTATATTAAATATTATTTTTGCGACGATTTAAAAAAAATGCATTAATCCTATGTATTGGACATTAGAATTAGCGACATATCTTGAGGATGCTCCATGGCCAGCTACAGCAAAAGAACTCATTGACTTTTGTAACCGATCTGGCGCTCCGATGGAATTGATTGAAAACTTGCAGGAACTTGATGAAGAAGACGATGGTGCTCAATACGAAAGTATAGAGGAATTATGGCCTGATTATCCATCCAAAGAGGATTTCCTCTTTAATGAAGATGAGTACTGATCCGATTTGGAAATCGATCTAAAACAGATTTCTGTAGTTTATGACCGGCAGCCGGTTATTGATAGTCTTTCTCTTAAATTTACCCATGAGCTTACTTACCTCACGGGCCTGAATGGGAGTGGCAAAACCACTTTACTTCATTGCCTCTCTGGTTTGATAGACTTTAAGGGGGAAGTTTTGATTAACAATTCTTCTCTTTCTTCTATTTCAAGAAAAAAAAGAGCTGCTCTCTTTGCTTTTGTTCTGCAAAAAACTTCTATTCCTTATCAGATCAAAATCTACGATCTGATTCTATCCGGTCGATTTCCTCATTTAAATTGGCTGGGGACCTACCAGGAAGAAGATTTTAACATTGTTGACCTGTATTTACAAAAATTGGAGATCGGGCATCTCAAATACCGTCGAATCGATCAGGTATCAGGGGGAGAATTACAAAAGGCTTTTATTGCCCGTGCTCTTGTGCAGGATACTCCCATTATCCTTCTGGATGAACCTGCGCAGTCTCTTGACCCCAAAAATAAAGCCTATATTTATCATTTATTGCGAGAGCTTGCAGATTCGGGCAAAACCATTATTTGCTCGACACATGATTTGGACCCGCTTATCTATCCGGAAGTTCGGGTTGTGGGGTTAAAGGCAGGAAAAGTAGTATTGGATGAAAGAGGAGGAGAATTAAGGGACCGGTTGATGAATGAGGTTTATTAGTCAGTGGATGGGTTACGCCATATTTCCATCAATTTTCGGGCTGCATATCTGGGGGAAATTTGGTGATCAATCATTTTTTGAGAAAGTTGCTCCTTCTTATTTTTTACTCTGGGATCTTTTTGAAAATCCCATAATAAATAATGAGTAATGGCTTCTTCCATCCAGCTAATGTTTTGTTTTTCCCTGTTTTTCATCCAGTAACCGTTTTCCATAGTTATTTTCTGGAATTGGCTTAAAACCTGATAAATTTCATCAAAACCTTGTTTATTCAATGCAGAACAAGTCATGATTTGGGGAGTCCATTTGGATTCGTTAGCCGCAAAAAAATGTAAAGCTCTGCTGTATGAAGCCTTCGCCTGCTGAGCCAATACCTTTAATTCCCCATCCGATTTGTTGATAACGATTGAATCAGCAATTTCAATAATTCCTCTTTTGATCCCCTGTAATTCATCTCCGGCGTTAGGCAACATCAATAAAAGGAAAAAATCTACCATTTGTTTGACTTTTACCTCCGATTGACCGACTCCTACAGTCTCAATCAAAATCCTATCAAAACCTGCGGCGGCGCATAAGATACTGACCTCTCGGGTTTTGTCTGAAACTCCTCCCAGTGCACCCAGGGTAGGAGAGGGGCGAACAAATGCTTGAGGGTGAGTTGATAGTTGCTCCATTCTGGTTTTATCCCCCAGTATGCTCCCTTTGGAAATGGTACTGCTGGGATCAATAGAAAGAACAGCAACCTGATGCCCCTGCTCAATTAAATATATACCAAATCCCTCGATAAAAGTACTTTTCCCAACCCCTGGCACACCACTGATAGCAATCTTATAAGCAGACTGAGATGTTTGAATGCAGCCATTTAATACCTGATCCGCGATTTCCTGGTCAGACTCAAGGTTGCTTTCAACCAGGGTGATTGCCCGGCTCAGAATAAGACGATCTCCGGCGAGAATGCCTGACAGGTATTCCTCAGAAGTTAATCTCTTTCTGCGCATTAGTTTTTCCAGATTTCCTCTTCAGATTTCTGTTTTTCCATATTAAAATCCTCCCATGGGTGCGTTTTGATACTAACCGGGGCATCAGGATCATTGATATATATCTTTTTAACAATCCCGTGTCTTCCCTGAATTCCCAGGATTAAGCTGTCCTGGGACACCTTCTGAATTTCATACCGGTAATCAATAATTTGTCTTTCATCAGGAACACTCAGTCCATTTTGAATATAATAAACCAGAGCCAGTCGATTTTTCTCTTTATTGGTGTACCAGTTTCCAAAACTGACATTTACGTTGTCATGCTCTTTAAAGGCTCCGTTTCTATGCATGAGAATATATTGAGGATTACCAGGATCCTGGATATATACCTGGCCACCCATATAGGGATCCCGGGATTGGATTAATTTCCATATTACCACCTCCCGATCATTATTTCCAAGTATAAGATTGGCCGCTTTTGTTCCCCTTAGTGGCTGGTTACTTTTTTCACTACACGCTATGAAAAAAAATATTATTGAGAAAATTATAGTCAGATACCTCATTAAACCCTAATTTTGAGCCAAAATAAATATGTTTATTTACATTTCAATTGATAGATAAGATAAATTTCAGATATGGAGGCATTTATTGATGTATTTGGAGAAATTTTGCAATATTCGATTCCTGCTATTTTGGTCATGATCATCGTCAAATATTTAAATGATAGTCAAATCAAAAAACAAAAGTTAAATGAAGGCTTCGCCCTGAAACAGGAAATCATCAAAACCCATCTTCCTTTAAAACTGGCCGCATACGAAAGGGCAATTTTATTTTTGGAGAGAATCAATCCTGAAAGTTTGCTCATGAGAATAGGAACTCAGAATAAAAATGCAGCCCAATTGAGGGAAGAGCTGGTAAGTGAGATAAAGAATGAGTACGAACATAATCTGGTTCAGCAATTATATATCAGCCATACGGGTTGGCAGGCAGTAAATTATGCCAAAGATGAAATGATCAATATTATAAATCTTTCTTTCCAGGAAGTAGGGAAAGAGGTAAAAGGTTTGGAACTCGGAAAAATTATTTTGACAAAATGTTCCGGTTTGAAAGAATTGCCCACATCCAAGGCCACTTTTGTGTTAAAGTCTGATATCCTTCATCTTTTTTCTGTTGATCAGAAGATGAGGTGAAAAAATATTAGTATTTTTTGCTAAAAAAAAGAGTAAGCCTTCTCTTGAGATTGGCAAAAAAACGACCCGTTTTTTTGAGAAAAAATGTTACAAAGCTTTTTGATTTCAGTATGTGAAATAAATTTTAACTGAAAAATATGGGAAGGTTAACTTATTGTCAAATTGCGCATAAAAGCCTCATAATGAGTGTAGTTAACACAATTAACCTATTGTAATACTTATGATGCATGCATAATAAAAAAGTGCCTTTAAAGCTCATATTGCGGGATTCTTGCGTAAATAATTGGTTTTCAGTTTGATACATTTTTTTTCTTCTACTGATAAAAAAGAGATTTTTTCAAGTTTTTTTTTCACAAGATTTTTCTGAATTTTATTCTTGCGCTGGAGGCAAGATTACGTTTCTTCAAACGTTTGATAATAGGAAATACGAATAGATTTAGTAACACTGGGAAATGACAACGAATCACGTTGACATATGGAATGACTGTCTTAAATTGATTGAGAATGAAATTTCCGATCAAAGTTTCGACACATGGTTTAAACCGATTAAGCCGGTTAAGTTTGAAAAAAACATTTTAACCATTGAGGTGCCCAGCCAGTTTTTCTATGAATGGCTGGAAGAGCATTATCTGGGAATGTTGAAAAGTGCTATACATGCCTGCCTTGGTCCGGAGGCCAGGCTGGAATACTCTATTGTCATAGAGAATAGCTCACACAACGGAGCTTCAACGGTGAAAATGCCTACATCTTCACACAATTCTTTTTCTACTGCTAACTCACTAAATAGTCAATTGAATGTAAACAGACCAATACCCAACCCCTTCGTTATTCCAGGAATTCGCAAATTTGAAGTTGAGTCCAACTTAAATTCTAGTTACACATTTGATTCTTATATAGAAGGTGATTGTAATCGTCTGGCCAGGTCGGCTGGTTATGCCGTTGCCAATAAGCCGGGAATTACCGCGTACAATCCTCTCTTTATATATAGTGGTGTAGGATTGGGAAAAACCCACCTGCTTCAGGCCATCGGGAATCAAATCAAAGAGCTTTCTCCAAGGAAAGCAGTGCTTTATGTTTCTTCAGAAAGGTTTATCAACCAATTTGTCGAAGCTGTGAGAAAGGGAACGGTTAACGATTTTATGAATTTTTACCAGATGATTGATGTTCTTCTGGTAGACGACATCCAGTTTTTGTCGGGAAAGGAAAAAACCCAGGATAATTTCTTCCATGTTTTTAATCACTTAAGACAGTCAGGCAAACAGATTGTTCTCGCTTCTGACCGTTCTCCTAATGACATGGAAGGTATGGAGGAAAGATTGCTTTCTCGTTTTAAATGGGGGCTAAGTACTTCATTACAGTCTCCTGATTACTCTACCCGCAAACAAATTCTCAAGAGCAAGATGTACCAGAACGGAATTGAACTTCCAGAAGAGGTCGTCGAATATATTGCTCATAACATCACAACGAATATTCGGGAACTGGAAGGAGCAATGATCAGCCTGCTGGCCCAAAGCTCTTTAAACCGAAAAGAAGTTGACCTCGACCTGGCCCGCTCTATGTTACAAAACTTTGTGGATACTGTATCCCGCGAAGTTACTATTGATGCAATTCAACAGATTGTCGGTGATCATCTCGATGTGGAAGTGGAACTCATGAAGGCTAAAACCCGCAAAAGAGATATTGTTCAGGCGCGGCAAATAGCTATGTTTTTTGCCAAAGAAATGACTCGCCATTCGCTTAAGTCTATTGGAAGTCATTTTGGTGGTAGGGATCATTCCACTGTGATTCATGCTTTACAAACAGTGAATGATCTGATTGCGACTGACAAATATTTCAAACAAAATGTGAATGAGATTCGCAAAAGACTCTCCCTTGAGGCGAATTGATATTGCTTCAAATCATGCTGAATAAAGAAAAACGCGGACCTTATAAGTCCGTGTTTTTTTTTATTTATTAATTCTCTTCATTCCCAGATAAATTGGCAAACCCATTAAAAACAGTCCCAGTCCAGGCAATGCATTTTGGGTGTCATTCATCAGAATATTCAGCGAAACTCCCAGTAAAAATATGATAAAAAGAATGGGGATTACAGGATAAAGAGGAACCTTAAACCCACTGTAGGTTCCATCACTTCTACGCCGAAGAATAAAAATTGCCGCTGCTGCGGTACCAAGTGCCAGGCTATCGATAAACATGACATAGTTGAGAATATTCTCAAAGCTTTTAAAAATCACGAGAGAAATGAGACTGGCAATGACATAAAAGGCCAGAGAGAATTCCTGAACCTGCGTATCGGGATTGACTTGTTTAAAAACAGAAGGAAGCATTTTATCTTCAGCCATGGCATAATACATTCGGGGAGTGGACATCAGGGTTGCGTTGAGAAATCCCATTACTGAAAAGAAAATCGTCAGAGAGATAAAAATACTGCCATAACTGCCCAGTGTTTTCTCTGCAACGTCAGCGGCTACCAGACTGGAATTCTGCACACCCGAAAATCCCAGCACTTTTACATAAGCAATATTAATGGCCAGATATAAGACAATGATTACTCCGATGCCAATAAAAATGGAACGGGGAATATTTCTCTCTGGGTTTTGAATATCTCCACCAAAATTCATCGTTTGGTGATACCCCCCAAAAGTGTAAAAAACAGGAATAAGCCCCATAGCAATTGCCAGAAGCCAATGATTACCGGAAGAATGAGGAATTGCATCAGTCAATACAGTCGTTTCAGCTGAGCGGAATGATGCCAGAATAATTCCCAAAATCAGCAGGATTTTTATGACACTTAACAGATTTTGAGTCTTGGACCCCGTTTTAATGCCCATATAATTTAAGACCCAAAGTCCGGCAATCATAGCAATAGCTGTAAGCTGCGTAAAAACCTCAGAATCTGCTTGCTCTGGCAAAATGACGGGTATTATATACTCAGCTCCGATCAGGGCAGCACCAGCAAAACTGGCCGCCATAGTCAAAAG
>JAGQVA010000558.1 GCA_020438265.1 Bacteroidota bacterium | reverse complement strand
GCCCCAGCGACGTGACCGGCCGGCCGTTGACCACGCGTTGGGTGAAGCTGTCAAAGAGGATGGCCGGCGCGCTGGTCTGCCCCTGGGCGTTCGTCGTATAGATGAAGAGCATGAGCATATTCGCAATCTGATTGCCCAGGTACTTTTTGTCTCGCCGGGAGAGCGAGTCAATCAGCCGGATTTTGGTAGCGGGTTGTTACAGGCTGTTTTTGAGCCCATCAATGATGAACTGTATGCAAATACACAGTTTTTTGTGCAATCAGCCCTACAGAATGCACTTGGGGACAAAATCGAAGTTCACGAGGTTGAGGTGTCCAGTGAAGACACTAAGCTATTCGTGAAGGTTACGTATTCCATCCTGAAAACAGATGAGTACCAAACGGCTGAATTTACCAGATAAGACTTATGAATCCTCCAATCAATTATCTCGCCAGGGATTACGACAGTTTTAAGCAGTTGATACTGGATCGGATTGCTTTATTGGCCCCTGAATGGCAGGAGAGAAACCCTGCCGATCAGGGAATGGCCCTGGTTGAACTGTTGGCTTATATAGCTGATTATCTGAGCTATCGGCAGGACGCTTTGGCTACTGAAGCCTATCTTGGTACCGCTCGCAAGCGGATTTCTGTCAGACGGCATGCGCGATTAGTGGACTATTTTATGCATGATGGTTGTAATTCGAGGGTTTGGGTTCAGATAAGGGTTAAAGAAAAGCAGAAAGAGGAAAATGAAACAGAGGAAAATGAAACAGAAGAGAATGATGCAGAAAAGAATGAAGAACAGGGTAATACTCCAGTGAAGCTATCCTATAAAGATGGGGAGGGACAAACGAAGGTATTCACTACGATACCAGGGCTTCCGGAAACCTGTACTCTGGATTCAGAAGAGTTCAAAACTGCTTTATCGGCAAATACATTATTCTTTGAACCTCTCCATGATCAGGAACTTTTCCCCAATCATAATGAAATGAAGATCTATACAAATGGAGAAAAAGAATTTACAATCTCTGCTGGAACGACAAAAGTGGTATTGTTGGATAATTTACCCAATTTAAAGCCTGGGGATGTATTGATTTTTTCAGAAAAGAAAGGTTGGGAAAATGCTGAAGGAGATTTTATTGCGCCAGATTTATCCCGGCAACATGCGGTTAGGTTGACTAAGGTGACGCCCCCACTGGATGAGGATACAGAACAGCTTACAGAAATCGAATGGCACAAAAAGGATGCACTTCCATTCAGCTTCTGTGTAAAAAACCAATATGCAACTGATATTACGGTTGTATTGGGAAATATTGTTCTGTTTGATCATGGAATCTCACTTGAAGATTCTGAAGTAACATCTTCATTGAGTATTGCAACGGTTCCAGGCCAAAACCCGGAGATATCACCACGTATTCCCGTTCGATATCGTCCTCTTTTTTCCAAACAACCATTAACTTTTTCAGAATCGATTAGTCTTTCAGATTCTTCTGCATCGGAATTGATAAGGCAAAATATCAGAGCAGCAATGCCTTCGATCCAATTGCTTGGAAAGCATCCTTATGATAGAAATGAACCCTCTTGGAAACCCGTTCGGGATCTATTGGTAAGCGATGCTTCAAAAGAGCAGTTTGTAGTGGAAATTGAAAACGATGGCATTGCCCATATCCGTTTTGGGGATAATATTTATGGTAAAAAGCCGCTGCCAGATACCTTTTTTCGGGTAGCTTACCGTCTGGGAAATGGTCCTGTAGGAAATATTGGCGCGAGAACCTTACACCATCTGGCCACTGAAGATAAAGCGTTGAAAGAGAGGGTAGAAAATATCTCAAATCCTTTACCCGCATTTGGCGGCCAAAAACCTGAGGCCATGGAAGAAGTAAAGCAATTTGCCCCTTATGCGTTTACCTTTCAGGACCGAGCCATTCTCATGGAAGATTACGAACATTTTGCCAAAGTTTGTGATGCAACAATTCAAAAAGCGAAAGCGCGAATCCGCTGGACCGGAAGCTGGAATACGGTCTTTTTGACCGCTGATCCTCTGGGAGGAGAGGACTCTAATTCTTCTTTTGCAGAAAGAATGAAAGAATCAATGGAAAAATACCGGATGGCGGGATTTGATTTGGAGGTAGAAAAACCTGGTTATGTCGCTTTACATTTAACATTTATAGTGCATATACAAGAATCTGCCAGCAAATCACGCATTGAGAAGAGTCTTTTGAAAATATTTAGCAATCAGCTTTATCCTGACGGGCAGAAAGGGTTCTTTCATCCAGATCATTTTACCTTTGGAGAGCCTCTTTATTTGAGCCAAATATATGCAAAAGCTCATGCAATACCTGGAATAGAATATATTGAAATGAGTAGTGTTGCGACGCAAAGGCAAGATGAACCTAAAACTTCAGAAAATAGACGGCAAATTATTTCAGTCAGTCATAACGAGATTCTTCGCTGTGATAACGATGTAGTTCAGCCAGAAAACGGGACTTTAGTATTTGAATTTAAGGGAGGGAAACCATAACCATTCAGTTTTTTTATGTCCGATAATTATTCTGAAAATACCTGTGAAAGGACAGTGATTAAGACTCCATTGGAGATCTACAATCAGCACGGACTATCTGCCATTTCCTACCGGGCTGGAAATCATCGTGCTTTTAAAGAAAGCCTTCTTAGGTCAATTGATCAATCAAAAAATGAGCTTTTGCAAACGCTCACTACCCGCGAAGAAAATGATTTTTCTTTGGCCCTTCTGGATTCCTGGGCTTCGATTCTGGATATTCTCACCTTTTATCAGGAAAGACTCGCCAATGAATCTTATTTGAATACGGCTACCGAAAGATTCTCTCTGGTAGAACTAGGCCGCCTCATCGGTTATGAACCTCATCCCGGATTGGCATCTGATACGCATCTAGCTTTTACCTTAGACGAAAATTCCCTACTTCCCGGCCAAATGATGGCTATGGGGCGTCATGTGGGAAAAGTTGAACATCCGATTATTACTCTTGAAGCAGGTCTTCAGGTACAAAGTATTCCTGATAAGGATCAGAAACCGCAGGTTTTTGAAACGACTGAGACGATTCAGGCTTGTGCGGTTTGGAATGCGATGAAACTTGCTTTAAGGCCTGTTTCTCCTAACCAGAAATTATCTTCCTCTAAAACTATTTGGGTTACCGGGATTGATAATAATCTGACGAAAGGAAATAAATTACTGATTAGAATAAAAAATGGGAAGGAGTATGTAAGGAAAATAGAAGATATCTCAGTTGAAAAGGATTTTGATTCTACGAGTATAAATTTAGTTAATCCCTTCATATTAAGTAATAATGGTTCTGGTAGCAGCAATAATGAAGAAATTGAATCAATAAAAGTTTTTAGAAAGCAGGCTGCCTTTTTTGGTTATAATTCAAGTAAATATGAACAGATTCCTACAGATGTTCAGAGTTCGACAGATGAACCCAAATCAGAAACTAAGCTGGTCTGGAAAGTAAGGGAAAGTGTTGAACAGGATTCTTTAGTATATCTAGACAATGTATATCAAGAGATACTACCTAATAGTGATATTCTCATCCAAGAGGTAGGCAAAAGTTTGGAGTATACACTTCATTTTAGCATTAAGTCAGTTAATCATACTGTAAGAAGCGCTTATGGTATAAATGCAAAAGTTACCCAATTAACACTTAGTGGTGATGTGGGTTTTTGGCCTCGATCATTAGATTATATAAGAAATTGTGCTGTATATATTCAATCAGATCTCCTTGAGCTTGCGGCTATACCATATGGGAAAATTTTAAATAATAAAAAAGTACTAGAACTAGAATACGCCCTTGATGAGAATTTTAAAAAATTTAAAGAAGGGCAAAAGATTATCCTTTCAGGGAAGCCATTCTCTCTTAAGAGAATAGAAGATTTGAGTTCAAATATATCAAAGGAATGTTCAGGCAGCGAGGTGCTAACGGTGAAAAGAATCCAAACGTTCCGTGGACGTACTAATCTATATCTTGACTCCTCTCCGAAATGTTATTATATCCGAAAAACCGTAACCATCAATGCCAATGTAGCTAAAGCCACTCACGGAGAAAGCACTAAAGAAGTATTAGGCAGTGGTGATGCCAGTAAAAAATTTCAAAAATTCACCTTATCTCAAACTCCGCTGACCTATATCCCTCATACAGGTAGTTCCACCGGTCGCAAATCCACCTTGGAAATTAGGGTTAATAATGTATTGTGGAAAGAAGTGCCCAATTTTTATCAGCAGTCTGCTGATGCCCTGGTTTATATCGTTCGGCAAAATGATCAGGGCCAAAGTACAGTAATATTTGGCGATGGAATAAATGGATCGAGACTACCCACGGGCCAGTTTAACATTACCGCATCGTATCGTATGGGACTTGGGGTGGAAGGAAAATTAAAGCGAGATCAACTTAGTCAGCTCATCT
>JAGQVA010000557.1 GCA_020438265.1 Bacteroidota bacterium | reverse complement strand
ATATTAATGCCAATTTAGATAAACTGGCTACGCATCGTGCTGAAACCTCTGATACAAATATTCACAAACTTCAACATCAGGTGCATGTATTGTTAAAAACATTTTCTGATTTCCTGGCTGAAAAAGAGGTAAAGACTTCTCCTGTAAAAGAAGACCCTCCTCAACCGGAAACTGTAAATCCTGAGGAAATAGAGATACCTTATTCTTCCAGCTCAGAAACAGAATCCCCCGATCATGAATAAATTTACAATAATCTTCGTCTTCTACTTTTTCGCAGTTATCCAAACCCACGCCCAAAATTCTTTCCCCGATAAATGGATTGGCACCTGGGAGGGAGATATTGAAATCCATAACCAAACGGGGCTTGCAACTACCATTCCCATGTCTTTAAGTATTCAGAAAACGGACTCTGCCGGAAGGTGGGATTGGACGCTCATTTACCATCTGGAAAATGATGACAAAAGAGAATATGAGTTGGTGGAGATTGACAGAGAAACAGGCCACTATCAAATAGATGAAAAAAATTCCATTATCCTGGACGCCTATTGGCGGGGACAGACGCTCATTAGCCGTTTTTCTGTATCAAATAGTCTGATTATCGCAAACTATCATTTTTGGGAAGAAGAAATACATTTTGAAATTTTCGCAGGAGATATGGCAACTCCCACCATTACAGGTCTTGAAGTTAAAGAAATTGATAAAATTCAGTCATTTCCTATAAGTGTCATGCAAAAGGCTATTCTTAAAAAGAAATAGGTTGTCACTTTAATAAGTTAATATTAATTCAATATTAAGAAGTATTCATTTACCCTGGTTACCAACCATAGAATCCCCCCCTTTCGAAACTTTTTCTTAAAATTCAGATAACATTTGACAAAATCTGTTAACAAACAATTAATAGTTTAGTCAACTTCTGGTTACTGGTTACTCCGACTTTTGCGGTTGAAAATTTTTTAATTCAAAAGGACAATGAAATTAAAACTGATTGGAACGCTGATCACATTATTATTAACCAGCGTTTATTCTTTTTCTTCAGTAGCGGCAGGCACCATCAGAGGTAAAGTTACCAATGGTGAAACCGGAGAAATCCTGCTTGGCGCAACCATAAGATTAATACAGGATGGACTCATGAAAGGAGGTGCCTATACAGATGTGGAAGGAAACTACACAATCAAGGCAGAACCAGGAGTTTATTCTCTCATTATCTCTTATGTTTCTTTTGTCAATGATACACTCGAAAATGTTGAAGTAGTAGAAGGAGCTGTTATATACAACGAAACACTTCTTTTTGAAAATATGGTCGCCAGAGAAGACCTGAAAGTTGTCATTACCGGAAAGAGAAATAAAGGGTCAGAAGTAACCCTGTTTAATGTTAAAAGAACTTCTTTGAATACCATGGATGGTATTTCCAAAGACATCATTTCAAGAACCGGTGATAATAACGTTGGAGCAGTCATGCAGCGGGTAACCGGTGTTACTGTTGAAGGTGGAAAATACGTTTATGTACGCGGTTTGGGAGACAGATACAGCAACACATTATTAAACGGGGCTGTTATTCCAAGTTTGGATCCTGACCGTAACGCTGTACAGATGGACATTTTTCCATCGCAGTTGATTGATAATGTAATGGTGTACAAAACCTTTACCCCTGACCTTCCTGGTAATTTCTCCGGAGGATTGATTGATATTACTACCCGGGATTTTCCAGATCGTTTGAAAATCAATGTTTCCGCTTCTACCACATTCAACCCACAATCCAACCTGATCGATAACTTCCTGACTTACGAAACCGGAAGCACTGACTGGAGAGCGGCTGATGATGGAACCAGAGCTTTACCTGCATTTATTGCCAACCTGCCAGATGGAATTCCTGACCGTACTTTTAATGATATTGATCAGGCTATGGTCATTGATCAGGCAAGTAAGTCCTTCCAAACCGGAATGACACCATTTACCACTTCTTCCGGACTGGACCAGAGATATCAGGCATCTATCGGTAATCAAAACCTCCTTTTCGGTAAACCCTTTGGTTATATCGCCAGCTTTACTTACAGCAATGGATTTGATAACTTCGAAAGAGGTGCAGAAGCAAGATGGTCAAACCCAGGTGATGGCCAGGGAGTAATTGCTGAAAACCTCAATAATGAAAAGGAATTTAAAGTTCAGCAGAGTTCTCAAACTGTGCTTTGGGGTGGATTGGCAAAATTATCATATACTCCATTTAAAAATCACAAGATTAGCGTTAACCTGATGCATAATCAGAGTGGTGAAAGTTCTGTACAAACACTTGAAGGTCCTATCCCCGCTGATGCGGTTGATTTGATTTTCCAAACCCGGGTACTGGGTTATCAGCAACGCAATGTTGATATTTTCCAGGTTCAGGGACAACACGCTTTTGGGACTCCTAGAGAAAAAGCTCCAAGAGTAGGACCGCTGAAAGCAGACTGGATTTTCTCATCTTCTTCCTCTTCTCAAAATGAGCCGGATTTGAGATTTTTTAGTAACGATTACACGGAAGATAGCGAAGGGAAAAGGAGATATAATATTCAGGCGAGTATTTATCCTGAGCCCAGCCGTTTTTTCCGAACTTTGGAAGAAAAGAACCGGGACGCAAGAATTAATTTTGAGCTGCCTGTCAAAGTATGGAGTGATTTAACTGCAAAATTCAAGTTTGGAGGAGCCAATACCAAAAGAGATAGGAGTTTCAATGAAAATCGATACCAGATCACTCAGGGAAATATCAGCGCCAGATATAATGGAGATCCTGAAAAGTTCCTGGCTGACGCCAATACTGGAATCCGGATTGACACCATCTTTGGTTTCTTACAGTTTAATTACCGCAACTATATCGAAGACATTACAGAAAAAAGAAACAATTATACGGGTCTCCAGGAAATTAATGCTGGATATGCCATGGTGGAATTACCAATTACTCCTCGTTTCGACTTGGCTGGAGGGGTGAGATATGAATCAACTTTTATACAGGTTATTTCAGAAGATGCAAAAGTAGACTCTGGATTATTGGAACTGAACGACTTTTTACCAGCAATCAGCGGGTTATTTCGCATTAGAGAAAACTTCAATCTTAGAGGTAGTTATGCCCGTACAATTGCCCGACCTACTTTCCGGGAGTTTGCTCCATTTGTTTCGTTTAGCTTCGTAGGGGATTACACGTTAATTGGTAATCCAAATCTGAACCGTACACTTATTGATAATTATGACCTTCGTCTGGAATGGTATCCAACTCCAAGCGAGTTGCTTTCAATTAGCGGATTCTATAAAAAGTTCACAGATCCTATTGAAAAAGTGTTTGACCCACGTGCTGCAAACCAGCAAGTTGAGTTTAACAATATTCCCGAAGGAACTGCCTATGGACTGGAATTTGAAGTGCGTAAAAATCTTGATTTTATTGCTCCTGGATCATTCCTACAAAACTTCCAGGTCGGAGGAAACGCTTCTCTGCTTTATTCTGAAGTAGGTATCGATCCTGTAGAATACCTATCTATTCTGGCAATCGATCCGGACAGACCTCCCACCCGACCTATTTATGGACAGTCTCCTTATGCAATTAATGGGGAACTCGCTTATATCAATGATACCTTAGGTATTAAAGCCAGCCTTTCTTACAACGTTTTTGGGCCGAGAATCGCAGTAGTAGGTGGTGCTGCTCCGGATATATATGAGCAAGCCAGAGGATTATTAAATTTTTCTCTTATCAAACAACTTCCTAAAGGATTTGCTTTGACGCTGCGTGCTCGTAACCTACTGAATCCAGAATACAGATTTACACAGACATACCTGGGTAGTGAATATACCTTCAGAGGGTATAAAGTTGGACGATCATTCTCTATTGGTATCTCTTATAATTTTGATGCCAACTAGATAAAAACTTCATCATAAATAGAAAGCCTTCCCGGTAAATCGGGAAGGCTTTTTTTATTTAACCTGGTTAACAATAAGCTAATAAATAGCTGACATCTAATTAACAGTTTGGTAATCGAATCTTCATCACATCATTAATTTACCTTAATGACTTTATGCGTGTTTTGTAAAAGTTTAATGCTAAACCAAATCTTATCCTTATCTAACCTATTATTGATAATGAAAAACCTTTATTTTTTATTCACATTTTTCCTGACCATTGGCCTGGCAAATGCCCAGACGGTTACGATTACCGATAATGGTAATGGTACAGGAACCACAACCTGGACAAAAGACAAAACTTATATTCTCGACGGATTGGTATTTGTCAATTCAGGTCAGACTTTAACAATTGAAGCTGGTACTGTCATCAAGGGAAAACCTGGACAAACTACTGATGCTTCTGCACTCGTTGTAGCTCGCGGCGGTAAAATTTTTGCTAAAGGAACCGCTGAAGAGCCAATTATCTTTACTGCTGAAGCAGATGACATAGCAAATCCATTTGATATT
>JAGQVA010000556.1 GCA_020438265.1 Bacteroidota bacterium | reverse complement strand
ATGGGATACAGGAGGTTACGCTGCTGTGGGTACGAGTCTGAAATTAGGCCAAAATCAATTATTACTGGAAGGTAGCTTTTACTATGGTTTGATTGACGCCAGCCGAAGTTTTCAATCCCAAAACCGAAGCTTTAATGTTAACCTCGGATTCATGCATAATTTTTAATAATTTCAGGCTGGTGAAGGAGTATAGTGTGCAGTAGAATTTTCTGGTTTTAATAGAAAACACGGAGGCACGGTGATACAGAGGTTTGATTTACAATTTTTCCCTGTGTCACCGTGTCTGTGTTAAATATTAATACCCTGTGTTAAATATTAATACTCCGGCCCCAAATCCTGATCATCTACCGACACAAACTTAAAAAGCTGATTATCACTCCCTGTTGATTCATACTGAATAACAGTCGCCCCATTATCCTTACAACTTCCATATACGTCCAGGACCTTTTGACTGTGTTTGGCCATTAACTGGAAATACCCGTCACCATTATCAATAATTTGAAAAAGCTGATTGTCTCCACCTACCGGATCCCATTGCTGTAAATGGACGCCATTTTCTGTCTTGTGAGGCCCTCCGGTGATATCAAAGGCTTTTCCGCTATTCTTGCTAATAATTCGGTAATAATTATCCCCTGCTTCTTCCAGTTTAAAAAGCTGATTGGCTTCTCCGTGCTGGTCCCATTGGTGGATTTTTCCTCCATTATTTTTACTGGCTACTTTGACATCGAGCGCCTTTCCGCTGTGTTTGGCAATGATCTGATAATATCTACCAGTTTTTAGTTCCTGTGCAGAAATGTGTGGGATAAGAGAAATTGAAAAGAAGGATAGTAGGAGAAATATGGAAACCTTGTTTCGCCATTTCCGGGTAAAAAATTTCATAAGTAAGGTTAATTTAGGTGAATTGAGCGTAGAGACTTTCGCATGCTTTAAGATCAACACGGAGGTTCTGAGACACGGAGATAAATAATAATAGTTGCGCGATCAAATTCTCTGTGCCACTGTGTCTCCGTGTTTTTTCTTAAGGCTTCCTGAAAGCTTTAATTGGAGGAAAGACCTCTGCGAAAATCATATAGTTGCCTCCCTAAAGTCAATCATTGAATGAATTTTTAGGCCAAATCAAATTCTCTGATTTTCGCAACTCTCCCTTGTCTGCCCTTTTGGCAATCCCGTAAAGCTATTATCTGCAACTAAACCTTACTTGATGATGGAGAATAGCGAATCGAAGTATGAGACTGTTCCTCCCAAGCCCAAAATGAGAAAATTATGGATGCTGAATATTCTGGTAATTACAGGAATTATCATTACCGGATTTTTGGTCTTTAATATGGTCGTTATCGCTTTTGATTTTTGATTTTTTGAATTTAATTCCCTTAAAATGCAACCTTCCACCAAGTTTTCAATCTATTTATGGTATAAAATCCGGGCTACAGAAAAAAACGCTTTTTGTAGCCTCTGAAATCGTAAACACACATTACTCTTAATTCACTAACTCTACACACTCTGACGCCGTCGAGATACACCCCAACATCCTTATTATGATTCAAATCACTAACTTATCCCGTATTTATCAGACGGATGAAATTGAAACAACTGCCTTGAATGAGATTTCCCTGAAAATCGAAAATGGGGAATTTGTCTCAATTATGGGACCTTCTGGTTGCGGAAAATCTACCTTGCTGAATATCCTTGGCCTGATCGATAGCCCATCTTCCGGTCATTTTTACTTTCAGAAAGAGGAAGTTTCCAAATACAGTGAAAGAAAAAGAGCCGGTCTGCGCAAAAATCACATTGGATTTGTTTTTCAGAGTTTCAATTTGATTGATGAACTGACGGTTTTTGAAAATGTCGAACTCCCTCTGGTTTATACCAAGACTCCAAAAAGCGAAAGAAAAATCAAAGCTGAGGAAGTTCTCGAGAAAATGAACATGATGCACCGCCGCAATCATTATCCCCAGCAGCTTTCCGGTGGTCAGCAGCAAAGGGTTGCTGTAGCAAGAGCGATTGTCAATAATCCTGCTTTGATCCTGGCAGATGAGCCAACGGGTAACCTCGATACAGCCAATGGCAATGATGTGATGGAAATTCTGTCAAGTCTGCATCAGGCCGGAACGACCATTATCATGGTTACACACTCACCAGCCTGTGCCCAGTATGGCGATCGGGTGATTCATATTCTTGATGGTAAAATCCTGGCTGAGAATACTACTTCTGGTAGAGTGACTGTGTAAGGATTTATTTAAGCAGTGCGCAAAATACTTTAGTGTATGTTCAGCATCTTGTATACACCGAATGGTGAAAATCCCGTTAGGGATTAAATATTGGTAGAAAAAAGGCTTTCCATATCTCTCTCGAACCAGCGCGCCCTGGGGCGCGCAAAGATAAAAGGAGCCATTATTAGCTACCAATATTTAATCCCTAGCGGGATTTTTTGCTATGCAGCAAAGAAAAACACAAAATACATACATTTCTTTCCACTAGGTGATTTTCAATAAACCTGAAACTCAGGCAACATCAAAACCGCCCAGATCATATCTTCCACTTCTTCCTGCCCCGGATGTTCGCCTAAAAGATTCAGCGCAATTTTTTTCTCCTTCTGATTCGCTTTTCTTCCTAATGCCTTCATGTATAATTCTTCAATAAAAACTTCAGGTTTTTCCTCATAAGCCTTTTTCCACTTTTCTGCTCCCAACTGAATCACTTCAGTAAAAAAATCACCGTTAGTCAGTTCAAGTGCCTGTAATAGGGTAGCCCGATCATCACGGGAAGTTGTCACATTTTCACGGCTAGGACGGCCCAGCGCTTTTTGAAAAGGATCTAGTTTTACCATGGAAGCTCTGCCAAAAGAAATGGTTGATTCATTGTCTCCATGCTTAAACGCGAGTAATTGCCCCCATGGACTTCTTAACGGCCTGCCAAAACTACGAACCGATTTCCAGTCAGAATCATCAAAAGAAAACTGTGTCCAATCATCTGATGCGGATTGAGCGCTTACCCATGACCGATCAGAATATACCATCGTAGTGTCGCCCTGATTATCGATGATTTGCAGACTGAGTAGAATTCCCGCAGGGTTGGGGATATCGCCGTCATTGATACCTTTAATAGCTAAAAGGTTCTCTCCAGATTTGAGATTTTCATTTACCTGATAGCGATACACATTTCGCCAGCCAGTTCCTTCTCCAATTTTCTCTTCATTGAGAAATAGGCTAAACTGATGGTCTGCGCTAATGAGAATTTCTGCGCTTTCAATTTTTTTATTCTTATCTAATGAAAAAGAGTGCCGGAAAAATCGCTCTCCCGGTTTGGGCAAAACCCTGCGGTCTACTTCAATTTCATCATCCCAAATCCACTGAGCTGGAATCTCTTTGTCCAGGGGGTTAAATGTAACGGCAGGATAAACCGGAATGATTACCTGACTCAGCGCATCAGCAAATTGCTCGGCGGAAAGTCTTTTGCGAATAGGGCCATGAAAGAGAAAATTCTCAGAATTAATTTCCAGAATATTTTCATATCCAACCGAAGGAAGTTGATATGCCTGAGATTTCATGATAATACCAATCGTTCTTTTTAGGTCATATCCATGTTCAATAAAATCTGCTGCCAGCCAGTCCAGTAATTCCTGACTCCAGGGAAGTCGGTCCATTTCATCTACCGGAGCAATAATTCCCCTTCCGAAGAGCCTGGCCCAAAGTCGATTGACAATGGTTCTGTACAGACGTCCATTTTCGGGTTGAACAACTGCATTTGCCAATTCGGTTAATCTGTCTTTGACTTCTGCTGCCTCAATTGTGCCTAATTCGGGGTAGAGGAAAGCCGTTTCAGCCATTTTACCGGTAGGTTTATCACAGCGATGAATTTCCAGTGCTGAATCCGCAAAAACATTGGCAAAACCATACGCCTGCTCCAATGTCAGATTGCTGATAAAACTATCATGGCAGGAGGCACATTTGAGGTTTAACCCTAATAATGACTGAGAAATATTTTGGGCAGCCTGCATTTCCGTGCGCTGACTGGCATTTACCACCCCTCGCCATTGAATTCCTTTGATGAAGCCCCTTGATTCTGGTTCCGGATTGAGGAGTTCCCGCACCATTTGATTATAAGGTTTGTTATCCGTCAGACTTTGGTAAAGCCAATCCGAGATTTGTTCCCGTCCACCAGTAATAAATCCGGTGCCTGTATAATCATTCCGCAGTAGGTCATTCCAAAAACTCAGCCAATGCTGGGCGTAATTATGGGTGTCATTCAACAGGCTGTCAATCAATATTTCTCGTTTATTAGCGTTTTTATCAGCTTTAAATCGGGAAATTTCCTCTGTAGAAGGTAAGAGTCCTATGGCATCCAAATAGACCCTGCGAATGAAAATATCATCATTTACCGTTTCTGGCCAGGGTTGTTTTTGTTTCTGGAAATAATCACTAACCAGTAAATCTATCGGA
>JAGQVA010000555.1 GCA_020438265.1 Bacteroidota bacterium | reverse complement strand
CTCCCAGTGAAGGGAAAATCCACATGGCGGGCCAGACATCTATTGCTTATTTTCATCAGGATTTGCTTTCTTATGAAACTGACCGGTCGGTGGAAGATGTTGCCAGAGATGCTTTTCAGCCATTACTGGACCTTCAAGCTGAAATAGATCACCTCCACGACCGAATGGCTTCCGGTGAAGATAACCCCGAAATCTGGAACCAGGTGGCTGAAAAACAAGCTCAGTTTGAATCCAGAGGAGGAAAACAAATCGAAGCCCAGGTTCACACTGTTTTGGCTGGTCTGGGATTTAAACCGGAAGAACATGCACAGCCCTATAAAACCATGTCCGGAGGATGGAGAATGCGGGTCTTACTGGCCAAAATGCTGCTTACCCAGCCTGATATTCTCCTGTTGGATGAACCGACCAACCACCTCGATCTCCCTTCTATTCAATGGCTTGAAGGATATCTCAAAGCTTTCCCCGGAACCTGTATTTTGGTTTCACATGACCGCTTTTTTATAGACCGTGTCGCCAGCAAAATCGTCGAAATCAGTTTCAGAAACCTCCACAGTTATTCAGGTAATTACTCTTTTTACCTCAAAGAAAAGGCACTCAGGCACGAACAGCATCAAAAAGCTTACGAAAGCCAGCAGAAGTTGATTGACGAGACGGAAAAGTTTATTAATCGATTTCGCTACAAAAGTACCAAGGCAAAACAGGTTCAGAGCCGGGTCAAACAACTCGAAAAACTCGAACGAATTGAAGCACCTGAAACGGAAAGCCAAAGCCTGAGCTTCCGTTTTAAAATGGACGTCACCTCCGGGAAAGAAGTCCTTACTCTTTCTGACGTTTACAAAGCTTATGACGAGAAAAAAATAATTGAAAATGGTCAGGGAACGGTTTGGCGTGGTGATAAAATCGCACTGATTGGTGCGAATGGATTGGGAAAGTCAACGCTACTCAGAATCATTGCAGATACAGAATCGTTTTCCGGAAGCCGAAAACTGGGGCATAATGTCAATTTCAGCTTTTTTGCACAGCATCAACTCGAATCGCTGAATCTCCGCAATACGATTCTCGATGAGATTACCGGAGAAGCCAGAGGCAAAACAGAGGCTGAATTGCGCACCATTTTGGGGTGTTTTATGTTTTCCGGCGATGATGTGTTAAAACCCATCAATGTACTCTCTGGAGGAGAAAAATCCAGGGTTGCCCTGGCAAAAACCTTACTCTCGGAAGCCAATTTTCTCCTGCTTGACGAACCCACCAACCACCTGGATATTCAGAGTATTGAGATTTTGGTTCAGGCACTAAAGGCTTATGAAGGAACTTATATTGTCGTCTCTCACGACCGATTCTTCCTTCAAAAAGTAGCCAATAAGATCTGGTATATTGACGATCGGCAAATCAAGGAATATCCGGGAACCTATGAAGAATATGAATGGTGGCTGGCCAAACAGAATGAAGGGATAGAACCCGAAGAGCAAGTTGAGGATGAGGAAAAAATGCCCGTGAAAGACGATTTTAAAGCTCAGAAGCAAATCAAAAACCGCGTCAAAAAACTGGAACGGCAACAACAGGGCATTGAAGAAGAAATCACCAAACTGGAATCCCAAATGTTAGGCTTACAGGAAAAAATGGCCGATCCTGAAGTTGCCTCTGATTATGGAAAACTTACTGAAGTACAAAACCAGTACGAACAACTGGAACAAAACCTTGAGAAGAAAACGGAAGAATGGGAGGAAGTTTTGCTAGAGTTGGAGGAATTGAATGAGGAATGATTATGAGTAATTATGTAATGAAGCAGAATCTCATTTTGCGTTCCACTCTAAATATCATCAACTCCGTGCCACCGTGTTTTTATCCAAAATTCGTTCAAAACCCTTCCGGCCTTACAAGGCTTGCCCCATCAATGAGCAAACAATTATAACATTCCCTGGGAATTCTGGCTCCGAATGGATAATCCGTCCATAGAGTAAAACACCGCTCTGGCACCCGAAAAGGCGCTAAATCTGTTTTAAAAACCGGAAAACGTGCTGTATCAATCGCAGCCGCTTCAAAATAACCCAAAACTACTTCGAGGGAATCACTGGTATTGTAAATATTTCCCGGCAAGGCCGAAGGAGGTGAATCAAAAATACTCCCATTCTGGTTGATGACCAGATTTACATCCCGCCAGTAATCATAAGCTTCCTCTGTAATCGTGCTCTGGTAAATGGTAAACACATGCCTTTCCTCAAATGACCAGTCAACAATTCGGCTGAGCAAGGTATAATTCTCAAGTTTACGGGTCAGAACTTCCTTTCCATTAAACAAACGAATTGACTGAGGGTCAACATTTTGTGTAAAATAACATGACTTAGGTCTGGCTAAAGGATTGGGAGATTGCGTTTCTGTAAGTTTCCAGGCTTCTTCGGTAATCCAACGCACATAAGGACCATTTTTAACATCTGGCAAAGTGGTATTGATCTTTACGTCCATAAATTTCTGAACCAGTACACCACCATTTACAACGCGTTCCTTATCGACCAATTCCAGCGAAAAATCATCCACTTTAGCAGGTGCCGGCATGACTTCGGGCCTGGAAATGTATCTTTGAGTCGCCAAAACAATTTCAACCTGATAGGTCTCTCCGGTCTCACCTTTGATGATCTCCCCAGGATTCTCATAAAGACCCTCACCCAGGCTCAGATAAGCCTCTCGTTCTCCGTTTCCATTCAAAAGATAGACCTCTGCATTTTCAACCGGAATTTCCTCTTTTCCGCTAAAACGGCCTATTCTCAGATAATATGGACCATTCCCGTGGGTTACCTTCCCACGAACAATCAAAGGGAGATCCTGAATATTGCTATCCCGATCAAAATCTATTTGATCAATACACGCTGTAAAAAGAAGGACAGATAAGACGCTGAATAAATATATGGGCTTCAAGGAATCTTTTTTAGGATAAATAATCTCGAATAGAGATTATCACGACTGATTTTCTTTCCCTTTTAAACCTTCCAGGTTTTCGAAGCCTGGAAGGTTTTTGGGCAAATAATAATTCAGTCGTGATAATCATGAATACTTTTGTTTCAATTTCATTCTCAACCAGACTAAAAGTACTCATTTTTTATTTGATCAAAAAACTCCCAACTTGCTAATCTAAATTGCTTCCGATGTTAAAAAAGATTCTCATTATTTTAGGGTCAGGATTGTTTTTATTAATCATCATTCTGGTTTTTAATACCCTGACATTTCCCAGGTACACTTCTCAATATGATATGATCACTCCTGTTGAAGTTCCCGAAATCGCTCTGGAGAGATTTCAAAAATCCATTCCTTTTCCCACCATTTCCTATATCGAAAGGGAAAAAATGGATACCGCTGCTTTCCTGGGATTTCATAGATATTTGACAGAATCTTATCCGGAGGTAGAAAAAAACCTGGAGAAAAAGGTAATCAATCAATATTCTTTGCTTTATAAATGGACCGGAAAAGATCCTGCAGCCCAGGCTGTGGTTTTCATGGCTCACATGGATGTTGTCCCGGTTGATACGAGTACTCCCGAAGCCTGGGAAGCTCCGCCTTTTTCCGGGCAGGTAAAAGATGGGAAAGTGTATGGCAGGGGAACGATGGATGATAAAATTAATATCATTGCTTTACTCGAAGCAGCCGAACTCTTAATCAAAGAAGGATTTCAGCCCCAACAGGATATATACTTTGCCTTTGGGCATGATGAGGAAATCGGAGGACAGGAAGGGGCAAAAAAAATTGCTGAATATTTGGCTTCAGAAAATACTGATATTGCCTTCGCAATTGATGAAGGCGGGAATATTGTCGAAGGAATGGTTGCTGGATTTAATCGTCCGCTTGCATTGGTCAATGTAGGCGAAAAAGGATTTGTTTCCTTCAAACTGACCATCCAGACGAATGGTGGGCACTCCTCTGCTCCCCCACCAGACAATACAATCGGTTCGCTTGCCAGAGCTATTGTTAAACTTGAAGAAAACCAGTTTGAATACCAATCAACTCCCCTGGTAGATGAGCAACTAAGCGCAATTGGAGTTGGGTTTGACCAGTTTTTCTATCGCATGGCCTTTGCCAATAAATGGTTATTCAAGCCATTTCTATTGAAAGCAGTGAATGCCCATACCACGACAGCTCCGACTATGATAAACGGAGGAGTCAAAGACAATGTCATCCCCACCCAGGCCAGTGCTGTGGTGAATTTCAGAATCATGAGCGGAGGATCAGTTGAAGAGGTCAAACAACATATTATAGAGACCATCCAGGACGATCGCATCAAAATAGAACCCATTAGCAATGTCGATGAGCCTTCTCCCGTCTCGGAGACAAATTCAGCTTCGTTTCAATTGATTGAAAAGACAATTCTCCAGCTTTTTCCAGAAACAGTCGTTGCACCGGGATTATTGGGTGCAGGCACAGACAGTAAGCATTATATTGGCGTGGCAGATAATGTG
>JAGQVA010000554.1 GCA_020438265.1 Bacteroidota bacterium | reverse complement strand
CTGGTTATTATCATGAACCAAATAGATATCCAGATCCCTGTCATTATCATAATCAAACATAACCGCTCCCATGGCAATGCGGGTATCCGTTGCTCCGGATGATTGTATAATGTCAACAAAAGTATGATTCCCCTGATTTCGATACAGCGAATTTTCGGCTCCCAGCCGGGCCACGTAAATATCCAGAAAACCATCATTGTCAATATCTCCCATCATGGCTGCAAGTCCATCACCTCCACTGACCATACGGGCCGAAGCGGAAATATCTTCAAACGTACCATCTCCATGATTCAGGTAAAGAACATCCCTTTGCCCTTTGGAATTAGCCAGAAACAGATCGAGCCAACCGTCGTTATTGATGTCTCCCCATACAGCCATACGCGTACGGCCTTCGTGTGCTACTCCTGCCTGAGCGGCAACTTCGATGAATGTTTTATTTCCCTGATTTTGGTAAAGTCTGTTGGATTGTCCGATACGGGTTACGTAGATGTCTTCCCGGCCGTCATTATTATAATCTCCGAAAGCCACACCGTAGTTAGGGCCTTTTTCACCAATTCCGGAGGCTTCAGAGATGTCCTCGAAATGGATTTGGCTGTAGGTGAAGGTAAAGGAAAAAATAAATATGGGTAGTAGTAGTTTGGTCATAGACAAAAATCGGCATTTTGGATAAAAACAAAAAATCGGAGTTTCTCATTCAAAAATGAGAAACTCCGATGTAACTAATAACCAGAAAGGATTCGAGTGGTTTTACACATCACTCTTCCCTCCACCACCTCCTGGAGGAACTCCACCTTCATTTACAGGAGGGGGAGTATCATCTCCATATTTGGAGATCAGATCATCGTCATACTGATCGGCGTAGTTACCGACACGATGCAGCATTGCCATGGCTTCATTTTGGTCCATTCCGTCGACTTCCCGAATAACCTTCAGATAAACCCAACCCTGGTAAATGGTAAAAGCCACTCCAAAAAGTTTATCATTAATTGCGAGCAACTCTTCAAACAAAAGGTTTTTCAGTTTGATATCTTTAGGGATTCTCATCACCGGAGACATGACCTGATAATAAGGGCGGTTTTCTCTTTCTATATGCCACAAATCAATCCATACGGTAGCAGAACCTTTTTTCAGGGTCCATTTACCAGGCTCATTTCGGCAGGTTACAGGGTCCACACCCAGTTCCCGGATGCAAGATTCGACAAGTTCATAATATTGAGTTAAATCCATAATATGTGTTAAAAGTTGATTGAGTTAATTTGGAAAATTAACTGATATAAAACAAAAAACCCGCCCAAAATTATGAGCGGGTAATATATTTTTAACAAGCTGAGTACTCAGCTTTGTTTAATGTGCCTTTGCTTTCCCTTTATAGCGTCTCAACTGTTCTTTCAGCTTGTCTGTGGAAAGGTCGGTAGCGGCTTCGAAGGTTTTTGCATGTTCCTTCACGACCAAAATGTCTCCGGGTACATTCAGCTTAATTTCCACAAATTTATTATTGGGCTTCATTTCATTCTGGACTTTTAGGGTAATGGTTCCTTCGGTAATCCGGTCATAAAATTGATCAAGCTTATTACATTTTTTTTCAATGTAAGTTTTGAGCCTGGCGGAAGCATCGAAATGAATTGACTGAATGGTAATTTTCATAGTAAAATACAATTATTAATGTTCTGCTCTCGGGTGAGCCAGTTTATGTACATGTTTCAACTTACTAATGGAATTGTGGGTATAAACCTGGGTAGAACTCAGGCTTGAATGTCCCAGCAATTCTTTAATTGCGTTTAAGTCTGCACCGTGATCCAATAAATGAGTCGCAAAGGTGTGACGCAAGACATGCGGGCTTTTTTTCGTTAATGAACAGATTTGCCCCAGGTACTTACCCACGACTCTGTACACCAATTTTGGATAAACTGGTTTCCCATTAATGTTCATAAAGAACGTATCGGGGGTTTCAATGCCCGATGTTATCAACGCTTGTTGATAGGTATGTATGGCTTGTTTCACCTTTTTTCCAAAGGGAATCAGCCGCTCTTTATTTCCTTTACCTCTTACCTTGATGGTCATTTGAAACAAATCGATATCAGACAGCCTCAACTGAATCAATTCAGAACGCCTTAATCCACATCCATAGAGGATTTCCAGCATGCATTGATCCCTTACTCCTTCAAATGTGTCTGGATATTCGATCATTTCAAAAAGGGCTTCGGTTTCGCTTTCTTTTAAAAATGAAGGAATGGTTTTTTCAAACCCGGGAATTTTCACCCTGTTGGCGGGATTATTTGTAATGATTTCAGATTTTTGTAAAAATCCAAAATAAGATTTTACCGACGATATTTTCCTTCCAACAGAACGAGCTGTTAATCCATTCTCCAAAAGCTCAGACATCCACAATCGCAACCAACGGTGGGAGACTTTATTAACAGATTCAGGATCGAAAAGAGCGTTTGTTTCATGGCTTAGCAAGAAGACATTCAACTGGTCAAGGTCCTTCAAATAGGCCTGCAAAGTATGATTAGAGTACTTTTTCTCAACAAGTAAAAACTGTTCAAACTTCTCTCTTAGCATTCATTTTCTCTTTTCAAATCCCTACAAATTTAATATAGAAAATTGCCGGGAGGAATCAAATTATTTACAAACAATCTATCCAGATTACCTGCTAGTTGAAATGATAGGGATCATTTATGTGGCTGCGTTAGGGCAGTTTAAAAGATGAAAAAGACCTTCCAGGTTTTTTGAAACCTGGAAGGTCTGACATCAAAAAAATCGTCCTACCTGAATCAGATAGGACGAATCTCAATTTGTTTTAGTTCCTGCCGGACAGGATGGAATCATTTAACTAGTAATTCTCACGTGCGTAGTACTTCTGGCGATTCACTGCTTTTTTCGTCATCTCAATTTTTTCCTCTGAAGGTTTGCGGTAATGCATCTTTTTTCTTACCTGCTTCAGAATACCAGTGTGGTCAAACTTCCTTTTATACCTTCTTAGCGCCCGCTCAATAGACTCGCCGTCATTAACTTTTACAATAATCATTAGCTTCTTACCTCCTTTTTACAATTATTGCATTGCTGCAAAGTTATGAAGATTCTTAATTTCTTCCAATACTTTCGTGAATTGTTATTTTCTATTTATTCACTTCCCAAATCCTTACAGGCCCAATCAAACCGGTAGGCAGTAAATGGGTATTTCCTTCTTCAAATAATTCATAATTCGCCTCTCCTTTCCTTGCATACCCAATATAGCGATTGCGCAATGAGGGAGTTATCCATATTTCGATTGTATTGGGACCCGGAATCAGATAATCTGTAATATCTACCCGATAAGGATGGTGGATCAGGCTTTTGACCAGTTCTGTATTTATTTTCACGTCTGCAACTTCATACACGCTCCCCAAATCAAGAATATACCTTTTCCCGGAAACCGTATCAGCCAATTCAAAATGATGGGTGTACAAACCTTCTGAAGAAGAAAAGGTAAGACCGGGAACCTGACGCCAGTCCATCAAACTGGTATCTTCCATAAAAATCTTTCCTCCAACAACATCCTTACCTGAAACAATAAAATCCCAATGCTTAAGGGTTCGGTTGTTTACTTGTTTTTCGGGCAGAATTCCTCTTTCAATTCTGGGTAAAGGAGAAAGGAGAGAATCTGGCAAAGGAGAACCAGCGCTACAAAAAAGAATTTTAGAACCATACCCAAAAAGAAATCCTTTCAATCGGTTTCTATCGTCAAGGTTTGCCTGATAAATCTCTCCTGATGAGGGATGAAACCAGTAACAATATTTGATTTCAGGAGCCACGCTCATTTCGAAGAAACGGTCTTTGTCTTCATTATTTCGAAGAAATGCAATCTGAGAACCATCGGGCAAACTCCTGCGCGTTTGTCTTAGGAAGGAATAATTGCTTTTGTAGGCAATGGTCTGTTCAAAGGGTTCACCCCGAAACAGATTGATCAAATCCTCAGGAGAATTCAAAAAACCTGGAACTGTGATATCAAGCATGTATTTATTGACCAGAAGATCTCGTTGTTTGTAGCTTTCAAAGCTTTTCTGACGGGAAGGAGCTTTTCCGTAAATATAAATTCGCCCGCCAATAGAATTCATAATGGAAAGATTTCTGGCCGTAGCCAATTCAATCATAGGCACATTAGGGAGTAAAACTGCCTGATACAGATTGTTGCGAATGGCAATTTTTCCTCCTTCAACATGAGCCTCCTGAAGGGATTCGTCATTTACCCAATTCCAACTCAAGCCTTTATCTTCCAAAGCCTGAATAATAGGCCAAACAGACTCCACCCAGGCTACACGAGGATCAGCCTCCCCTGGCAGGGAAATCTCTGGTTTTTGATACAAATCCGGATAATTCAGACTATCGGGATAAATACTCTGGCCATTAAAATAAAATTCCTGATGATTCTTCGAAGAAGAAAAAGAAGCCGGAAATCCCATAAAT
>JAGQVA010000553.1 GCA_020438265.1 Bacteroidota bacterium | reverse complement strand
CATGGGATATAGTTCTTTTCTCTTAAAGATACGAAAAATTGTCTGCTTTGATAGTCATTATGAATGGGAAATTTTTAATAATGATGTTCTTTTACACCATCCACTCCACCAAAAAGTAAAACACCGAAGGACAAAGCAAACATCCCAATCCTGTATAAAAAGTAGCAGTCATGGCACCATAGGGAACCAGTTTGGGGTCTGTTGCCGCCAGACCTGCTGCCACCCCGCTCGTCGTCCCAATCAATCCCCCAAATACCACTGCTGAATGCGGATTATCCAGCCCAATGGTTTTGGCAATCAGAGGAGTTCCTATGGTCGCAACGATGGTTTTGACAACTCCTGTAGCAATGCTGATCGCAATGACTTCAGAACTTGCGCCCACAGCTGCTCCGGTTATCGGCCCCACAATATAAGTACAGGCGCCAGCACCTATGGTGGTAAGACTTTCTGCATCAGTATATCCCATCAATCTCGCGATGATAACTCCCAGAAAAAAAGAAAAACCTACTCCTAACAGTAAACTGATTGTTCCAGCCAAACCTGCCTGTTTGATTTTGTCAAGATCTGCGCCCATCGCAGTAGCCACGACTGAAAAATCTCTGAGCATACTCCCGCCCAAAAGAGCCATTCCTGCAAAAAGCGGTATATCAGCCAGTCCTTTTTCATCTCCCAGGGTTGCCAGGGTCAGACCAGCAAGAATGGCGATAGCTACTCCGGGAATTTTGTTTTTCGTGATTCTTTTAGAAATTCCAAAGGAGATCCACATAATCAGACCAACTATCAGAAAGGCAAACAGAAGCCCGTTTTTATCAATAATCTGAGTGAAAATTTCCATCAGGATTCTTTATGGGTTTGGCCGATTCTGGCAATGAGGGGAACAAGAAAAAATCCTGAAATCGTCACGACTACTCCGGCGATCACTGCAACAGTTCCTCCCGAAAGTGCTGCATTCACATTACGTGTTGCAGCCATGGCTACGATGATGGGAATGTACATCGAACTCCAGAAAAGAATTCCTTGTTCGGTTTGTTGGGGGAACCAGCCTTTTTTTTTGAGGTAAAGGTTGCTCAGCATGAGCAGAAGCATGGCAAAACCGACGCCACCTACATCGCCGCTGATACCTATCCAGGTGCCAAGCAGGCTTCCCATCAGTTTGCCAACCAGAAAGCAGAATGCCAGTATGGCGACACCATAAATGATCATAGTAGTAATAGTTGAGATTTTCTGAAATTGTGGACCAGCCAAAGGCCAATAGCTAAAAGCTTTTTTACCATCCACCCGAAGCACCGCCGCCGCCAAAACTACCCCCACCAAATCCACCGAAGCTTCCGCCACCACCGCCGAATCCTCCACCACCGCCATAACTGCTTCCTCCACCATAGCCTCCGCCCCAGTAAAACCAACCGCCGCCTCCACGACGTCCGCCCTTTCCTCCACCGCCACGGCTACTGAGCACAATAAATATCACAATGATAACAATCAAAACGATGGTTCTGACTTCTTTCGAGTTATTGGGGCGATACTCGCGTTGTGGCCGGTAATATTCCTGCCGCAGATTGCTGGTATCGTATTCGCCTTTGGCAGTCATGGCCAGGATGGAAACAGCATCGGAAATCCCTCCATAGTAATCACTTCTGCGAAAAGCCGGAGTGATATGCTGGTCAATGATGTTTTTCGCTACAATGTCGGGAATGGCTCCCTCGAGACCGTAGCCTACTTCAATGCGTATTTTTCTAATATCCGGGTAAATCGCCAGCAAAACGCCATTATCGTTGGCTTCTCCTCCTACGCCCCATTTTTCAGCGACTGCAACTGTATAAGTTTCAATGGTTTCTCCTTCTGGTAAGTCCAAAATTGCAACAGAGATCTCATTGGAAGTAGTCTGAGCAAAATTGGTCAGATAGGCGTTTAACTGCGTCTTCTGTTGAGAATTGAGTAAATTTTTATAATCGTTGACAAATCCTGTTGGTTCCGGAATGGATTGAGCTAAAAGCCCAATGGGCATTACCAGAACCAACAGAATATATAGGAAATATTTTTTCATAAAATTAATCAAAGCTTACTTTTGGTGCCTGCTCGCTTCCGGCAGCAGCTTCAAAGTAGGCTACTTCATCGAACCCAAAGAAGTTGGCAAAAATATTGGTCGGAAACTGTTTGATATGAGTATTATAATCTCTGGAAATGTCATTATATCGTTTCCTCTCCACGGAAATACGGTTTTCACTTCCTTCCAGCTCGGTAATCAGAGCCTGAAAATTCTCATTTGCTTTGAGATCTGGATATTGTTCCGAAACAGAAAGTAGTCGTGATAGAGTTTGTCCCAATTCGTTTTGTGCTTCGCCCCACTTTTTCATGAGAGCGGGATCTTCCAGAACTTCTTTGGTAATGGTAATTTGTCCTACTTTCGCTCTGGCTTCGGCAACACCGGCAAGAGTTTCCTGCTCAAATTCTGCGTACCCTTTAGCGGTTTCAACAATATTCGGAATCAGGTCTGCTCTTCGCTGGTACACATTCTGAACCTGTCCCCATTGAGATTCTACCTGTTCCTGTAATACAACCATCTGGTTATAATTTTTTTTGCCGGTCATGTATCCACAACCTCCTAAAACCAAAACCACTAATATTAATATGATGAAAAATCTTTGCATTTTTTTTATAACTTAATGATAATCCTGAGTTTGTTAAATCAACTGGTAATTTACAAATTCAAATTCAGAATAAGGACGAAAATAGCTGAAAATGGTTGGAACTTGCTAAGTTTTTTCCCGAATTTCCAACTATTTGGTTTTCTCCTCAATCTTTGGGTATATAAATTAAAACAGAAAACTATGAGGTTTCTTCGAATTTTATTCTACTCTACAATCATCCTGGTAGCAGGTGTTTTTTATTTCTCCAAAAAATCTGATAAACATTCTATCAAAGGAGACGGTAATATCCTGGCTGAGAACCGGGAGGTAGCAAAGTTTCATTCTATAAAGGTATATGGAGGATACGAAGTATTTCTCCGTCAATCCGATGACTATCATATTCTGGTTGAAGCGGATGAAAATTTGCATTCCAATATTATTACAGAAGTAAGTCATGGAGTGTTGACCATCAGAAATGAAGGGAGGCTGAAAAGTTCCGATGACATGAAATTATATATTACTGCCCCCAATTTCAGAGCAATCGAAGCGCATGGCGCGGTAGAAATAGAGTCTGAAGAAAGCATTCACGGGGAATCAATGGAAATCAAGGTTTCCGGAGCCGCTGAGATAGATCTCGAACTGGAAGTCGAAAACCTGTCTGCTCATTTTTCCGGAGCAGGTGATGTCGAACTTGAAGGAAAAGCCAAAAGAGCTGATGTTTCTATCTCTGGAGCTGGTAAACTGGAAGCTTATAACCTGAGAACAGAAGAAGTGAAAGTTTCCATCAGTGGAGCTGGTTATGCAGAAGTATTTGCTTCTGAGAGCCTGAATGTAGGTGTATCAGGAGCAGGAAGCGTTCGTTACCGTGGAAATCCTTCATCTGTTTCAAAAAGCATTTCAGGTGCGGGTTCTGTGAGTGCGGATTAATCATATTGGCTATTTGCCGTTAGCTTTTGGCCTTTGGCATATCAGCGAAACACCATCTCTAAAGCTAACCGCTAAAGGCCAACGGCCAATAGCTAAGAATCACTAACTATATCTAATCGGGATTGTATGTCTGTAAGCTAGACTGCAATCCCTTTTTTATAGTATTTTTAGATCATGAATCATGCGAATAGGCGGAGCTGATGGGCTAAAACGTAAGTTTTTAGACCTCGTAGAGGTCAAACGTAGGTAGAAATTGGGAATTTCCCCGTCCCCCTGGGTTTTGGCGTCGCTACGACGCCAAAACCCAGGGATTTGAAAAGGTAACCCTTTTTTCTACCTACATTAGGCTCCTACGGAGCCGGAGACCTGGCGGTCTCCTAAGAGCAGCTTTGCGCATCGGCTTGCCTATTCGCATAAATCATCATTTCATGTGCAACTTTCCCAAAATCCAACCAGTCATTTTATTTATATAATCGTACTTAATCCTCTTATCCTATGAACTTAAAAATTGCCGGACTATTTTTCCTGTTTTCAGGAATGATTTCCCTTTCTTTCTCTCAAACGATCAGCGGAAATGGTCGGATTGCTTCTGAAGACCGTTCTGTGAGCTGGTTTCACAGTGTTGAAATTAACGGAGCTTTTGAGGTCGAAATTTCGCAAAAAGGTAACACCCGCCTCACAGTTCAGGCTGACGAAAATTTATTAGACCACATTCAAACCAGCGTAGAAAATGGTGTCTTAACGATTAAAACAGAAGGAAAAATCCGCAACGCAAAACAGATGAAGCTCTACATTGCCAATAATGAGTTTCGGTCTTTAAAAGTGAGTGGAGCAGTTGAAATCGTTGGACTAAACGCGATTCAGGGAGATGAGCTTTCTCTTCATGTTTCTGGCGCAGGAAATATCAAGCTT
>JAGQVA010000552.1 GCA_020438265.1 Bacteroidota bacterium | reverse complement strand
ACCAAATCCCTGGCAGATCATTTCCTCGTTGTAGAGAAGATTTGCGTGGGAAACACAAACGCCTTTGGGCTGGCCGGTTGAACCGGAAGTATACTGAAGAAAGGCAATATCATCAGGAGATATATCTGCATCATTCCATTTATCTGCCCAGGTTGATTCGACCTGATCAGTAACTACCCAGGCTTTGGGGTTTTGACTAACCAGCTCCGGGGTTGATCTGTCGAGAGAACTTTTCACTGATTCGCAAGTAAGGAATAAACTTGCCTGAGAATCTTTCGCAACAGAAATAACCCGATCAATTTGTTTGCCCATCTGTGGAGGATATACCGGTACGGGGATAATTCCGGCGTACAAACACCCCCAAAAAGCAGCGACAAATTCCAGTCCTGATGGATAAAGCATCATGGCCCTTTCTCCCTTGGGAGCAATTGACTGCAGTTTAGCGGCAATCGCCCTGGCTGAAGCATCCAGCTCACGATAAGTCATCTGATGTGTAAGTTCTTCTCCCTTTGTAAGAAAAGCACAAGCCAGGTCATCGGCTTGATTTTCGGCCCGAAACTGAAGCAAGTCAACCAAAGTCTTTACCCCTTCCATGGATGCTAATATACCTGAATGAGGTGTATAGTTCTCTTTAACCATATTAATATTACTGGAATCCCTTAATAAACAAAGATAAAGATCTGCCAGAAGCGATAGATCGGTTTTTGTCTGATAAGGCCAACTCTCCCCCTAAACGGTCAAAATATGGGCCAGAAGGTACCGGAGCGTGAATATTTTCTGGTTAGAAAATGAGAGCGGCTTTCCTTACTTCAAAGCTCCCAAAACCAGGGTCATCATCTCTCCGATTTTAGAAGGTTCGAGCCATCGGGTAACTACCACCAGATCGTTTTCCGGATCAATCACGATAAAGTTTCCGCCAAATCCGGCAGCATAATACACCGATTCTGGTACACCCTCGATATGACGGCTTCCATCTTTGTCATTCAACCACCACATATAACCATAAGAAGCATTGGCTAAAGAAGGCCGGGTAGCCATTTCAATCCACAAAGGATCAATCAGCTGCTTATCATCCCATTTACCCTGATTGAGAAATAGCAGTCCAAAACGGGCGTGATCTTCAGCAGAGATAAATAACCCACCACCGGAATGACCACCTCCACTCACTGATTGCATATTCAGGCCATCTACATTCGTCCAGGAATTTTCATAACCAAACCACCTCCAGGTAGAAGAAGCACCAATAGGGTCCATGATTTTTTCCTTTAAAATCATGGGAAGAGGTTTTCGCCAGACCTGGAGAAGTGAATAGGCTAAAAGATTGACTCTGATATCATTATACTCAAACACCGTCCCTGGTTGATTCAGCGTGCGGCGTTTCCAGTCATCCAGACCACCCTCACCTGGTGGGCGATCTGCCCAGTCGTACCCTCCCCAAAGTTCGCCCGACCAGTCTGAAGACTGGGTAAGCAGGTGATCCCAGGTGATTTTGCTATTATGTGCTCCTTCAAATTTCCCGTCCCAGACATAATCTCTGACTGGATCATGAACTGAGGCGATCAGATTCTCTTTCACTGCTAATCCCGCAACGGTTGATAAATAACTCTTGGTAACGCTAAAAGTCATATCTACCCTTTTCACATCTCCCCAGGCTGCGACGAGATAACCGTTTTTGAGAATCATTCCGGCAGGGCCTCCCCGCTTTTTGGTTGGTCCCAAAATCTGATGAAAAGGCTCTCGGCTAAAACCTTCCAGAATAGCAACTCTGAGATCCCGGGAGCCTGAATATTCATTAGCGATAGCGAATTGTATGACTTCGTTTAATTTTACCCGATCCAGTCCAAGAGACTCCGGAGATTTGGTTTCCCATTCTTCACCACGTGCAGGGAAATATTTGACGTTTTGGGATTGTCCTGTGTAAAAAGCAGGAATCAGAAAGATGAGTGATAGTAGTAGTTTTTTCATTGTAAATAGCGTTTGGCTCTTGACATTTGGAGTTTGGCTACTCGCCAAAGGCCAAGAGCCAAACGCTAAATTTAATCAAATCGCCACTCTTTTCCATTTTCCCTGGCGGAAAAGATAAATAGCCATTAATGCCAGTATCGTCAGGGTTACGCAAATGGTAATGAATACACCGACCGGTCCCATTTCCAGATAAACAGCCAGGAAATAAGCCAAAGGTATCTGAATAATCCAATAGGCGACAAAGTTGATAATGGTAGGGGTTCGGGTATCGCCTGCACCATTAAATGATTGACTGATGACCATTCCATAAGCGAAGAATAAATACCCCAGACAGATAATTTTCAGCGCCCGTATCCCGACTTCCATAACTGCGGGTTCGGTGGTAAATATTCCTACAAAAAACTCAGCATAAGTAAAGAATATCACTGAAACAATACCCAGGAAACCCATGTTAAAAACGGCTGTTCGCCAAACCGATTTTTCTGCACGATCCGGAAGGCCGGCTCCCAGGTTTTGGCCTACCAATGTTGCTGCTGCATTGGCCATACCCCAGGAAGGTAGAATCGTGAAAATGATAATCCTCAGAGAAACCTGATATCCGGCCAGTGCTTCACTCCCAAAAATGGAGATAATCCTGACAAGAAAAACCCAACTGGCAGAGCCAATCAAAAATTGTCCCATTCCGCCAAGGGAAATTTTAAACAACCGGTTGACAATTTCCATATCTACCCGCATGTGCCGGACAGCCATCTGAACCATGCCTTTTCCCTTGAAAAGCACATAGAGTTGAAAAGTAACCCCAATACTACGCCCGATAGTAGTAGCAATCGCGGCACCTTCTACGCCAAACCCCTCGAAGGAGCCAAATCCAAAAATCAGAAGGGGATCAAGTACGATATTCAGGCCGTTGGCCAGCCATAAGGTACGCATAGCAATGGAGGCATCACCCGCTCCCCGGAAAATTGCATTAATCAGAAACAGAAACATGATTGAGAGATTTCCTCCCAATAAAATCTGTGTGTAGCGATATCCATATTCGACCAATTCTTCTGATGCACCCATCATTCGCAGGAGATCTTTAGGGAAAAACAGACCTACCAAACTGATAATTACACCAACAATAAAGGTCAAAACCATTGCCTGATAAGCCGCTTTGGAAGCTTCTTCAGGTTGTTTTTCCCCAACTCTTCTGGCTACCATTGCAGTCGTTGCCATACTTAGTCCAATAGCTACTGCAAAAACCAGAAAAATCATGGATTCAGTCAGGGCGACCGTTGCAAGGGCATTTACGTTGAGTTTTCCCACAAAATAGAGGTCAACTACTGCAAATAGAGATTCCATTACCATTTCCAGAATCATGGGAATGGATAGCAAAACGATCGCCCGATCAATACTTCCTTTAGTAAATTCTTTTTCAGTACCGGCTATTGCTTTTCCCAGGAAGCGCAAAATGCGGAAAAGCCTCTCCGGTATAGACTGTTGAGGTTCGTTCATCTTTTAGTAGATTGTGGAAAATAGGGAGGGATGTGGTTCAAGCTTTGTACGACAAGTTGAAAGTTAGGTTTAGGAATAATTTATCTCTCCCTGCCATACCTCTCCACCAGTAGTCGTAGCCCATTCAAAGTCAACATCTTATCTGTCAGATCAAAATATTCTTGTAATGGCGCTAATACCGAGGACAATCCCCCGGTAGCAGCCACCTTAACAGGCACACCTAATTCAGCTTTTATTCGCCCCAGAATTTCTTTAACCAGTCCGACATATCCCAGCAAAATACCTGCCTGAAGAGCGTGAGCCGTATTCTGTCCCAAAGCTGAATCAGGAACTTCCAAAGGCACCATTTCCAGTTGTGCAGTATTCTGAAAAAGGGCATTCATCGCTGTCTTTAAACCTGGCGCAATCGCCACTCCCAGAATATTCCCTTCCTCCGAAACGGTAGTAAAAGTCAAAGCCGTTCCAAAATCCACTACCACACAGGCCTGTTGGAAATGCTGATATGCTGCATAAGCATTGGCGACCAGATCTGCCCCGATTTCTGTAGGTTTTTTCACTCCCATTTCAATCCGGGCAAATAACTCAGGGGTAAGAACAAAAACAGGATTCCCGGTAAGCTTTTCCAGTATTTGCCGGACCGGAACTGTCGCTTTGGGAACTACACTGCTCAAAACGATTTTTTCAAATACCTCCGGGCCAATGCTATTTTCTTCCAGTTTGGCTTTGAAGGCCGATTCAACATGATCCAAATCCCGTGAAGGATGCCTCCATTGATAAAGCCATTTTTGATCATACACACCAAAAACTATGTCCGTATTTCCAATGTCAATCGCGAGCAGCATATAAAATATGAAATCAGGGTATAACTTGTTTTTTAACATTAACCATTCTTCTGAATGGTGTAGAGGTATGAAATTAACAAATAAAATTTAAGTCATTAATGATTATCACGACTGATTTATTATTTGACCAAAACCTTCCAGGTTTCGAAAACCTGGAAGGTTTAAAAGTGAAAGA
>JAGQVA010000551.1 GCA_020438265.1 Bacteroidota bacterium | reverse complement strand
CTTTCTTCTGCCCCTGAATATCCCGCTGATGTAATTGAGATGATCAAAGAAAGAACCGCGCAAATGAATCTGGGACCTTTATATTGGACACCTACCGTTGAAGGATTATATAATTATGAGTACACACGGGACAACCCCGAAGCTCTTGATAATGATTGCTGGCATGAAGGCTTACCACAACATATCATTGATGATATCGAACAATCGATTCAAAAGCCAGGCGAACTGCCTTATTTCCAACTTACCCCCAGTCGTCGTCCTACGCTGGAGCGAAAAGTAAAACAATTGATTGAAGCTGGTGTAGTCTTAATGACTGGAACTGACAGTGGTATCCCTATGAAGTTTCACTGTCAGTCAACCTGGCATGAGCTGGATGTTTGGGTAAATGAATTTGGAATTGATCCTATGTACACCATTAAAGCAGCGACCTATTGGCCAGCCAAAATGATGGGGGTGGACAAGGAAGTCGGGACAATTAGTGTGGGGAAATATGCGGATATAATTGCGGTGAAAGGAGATGTGTTGAGGTATATTGCTCTGCTGCAGGACGTGGATATGGTGATTAAGCATGGGAAGCGCTATAAATGATTGGGGGTTGGGCCGGGCTCTGGAGAGTCCGGCTTACTTTTTCTTCTTGCGCTTGCGTTTTTTGCCTTCTTCAGCCTCTAGCATTAATTTTTGCCAGTCTGTTCTTTCACCGGTAAGTTCAAGGGTTTCCCGGTATTCTTCCTTTTCAATAGAGAGTTTTTGAATATTTTGCCCAAGATATTCTTCGATTTTTTCCAATAGTTCTTGTTCCCGAGGACTACTGAAAGAAATGGCCTGTCCTTTATTTCGCCCACGACCGGTACGGCCTACACGATGGACATAATTTTCTGTCTGCTCAGGCAAATCATAATTAATCACATAATCAATATCCGGAATGTCAATTCCTCTGGCGCTGACATCTGTGGCAATAAGGATTTTGACTTCCCCTACACTAAATTTTTTCATTACCTCATTCCGGTTGTCCTGATCCTTGTCACTGTGAATGGTCAGACTTTTGATTCCCACTCTTTCCATAGCGCTGGATACTCTTTCCGCCCTTACTTTTGTCCGCACAAAAACCAGAATTTTCTTTTCCGGATTTTCACTAATAATGCGCTCCAGGAAAAAGCGTTTGTCGTCCATTTTCACCTCAATCACTCCATGCTCAATATTTTTTGCCACAGGGTTTTTCGGAGATATCTGAATGCGAATGGGATTGGAAACCAATGAATAAGCCAGTTTTTTAATATTCTCATCAATGGTTGCAGAGAAAAACAGGGTTTGTCTCTTTTTGGGAATGTATCTCAGCAGATCCTGAATATCTTTCAAAAAACCCAGATCCAGCATGTGGTCAGCTTCATCCAGAATGAGCGTTTCAATTTGCCGGATATCCAGATATCTCTGATTAACCAGGTCAAAAACACGCCCCGGTGTAGCAATGATAATATCAATTCCTGATTGAAGGCGGGTAATCTGAGGATCTTGTTTTACGCCCCCATAAATGCCGAAAGTTTTTACCCGGGTTCCCCTTCCAATTTCCTTAAAAACTTCTGTAATCTGGATGGCTAATTCATGTGTCGGAACCATCACAAGACATCGTACACCTTCTGCTCTTCGGGATCTTTTGGATCGATGGATTTCACTAATCACAGGAATGGCAAAAGCAGCCGTTTTTCCCGTGCCGGTTTGTGCTACTGCCAGCACATCTTCCTTTTTCAGAATATGAGGGATTGCCTTAAATTGAATGTCTGTGGGTTTCTTAAAACCCAGTTTTTTAAGATTCCCAATGATCTCTGGTGTAATATTAAAATCGGAAAATTTCATAGGTCTTATTCCCCAACAATTCTGTTTCGGGGCAAGTTAATAAATTCTGTCTGGGTTTTTGAGTCAGAATGTTGATTTAGACCAACACTATCCAATTATTGCTTTATCTTTTCATCATGAAACAAATCTGCTATTTCTAAAAATAAAAATATGTCTGACAATCAACCACCAATGGGCCCGGATCCCAAACTCATGATGGAATTAGTAACCGAGAAAATGCCTTTTGGAAAATACGCGGGGCGACTTTTATGTGATCTTCCTGTTCATTATCTGGAATGGTTTCAAAGAGAAGGGTTCCCTAAAGGCCGTCTTGGGATGCAACTGGCTACTCTTTATGAAATAAAAATCAACGGCTTGGGAGAAATTCTGAATAAACTAAGGCGCCTGAAAGGAAACTAAGCTATAATAAGGAATCGTTAAATACATAAACGAATGAAAGAACCATTATGAAAAAATACTTCATCTTATATAGCTTCATTTTCATTATTCTATCAGCTTGTAGTCCGGTTACCATGGTTTTTACAGAGCCAGTTCCCACACAAAAAGTAAAAACCTATCAAACCTTTGCGTTTGCGGAAATCAATAAAAGACCAGCAGTTAACCGCGCCAATAGCGAGTCTGTAAAAGAATTTGTCGAGCAGGCTGTTACGCGTGAATTAGAACAAAAAGGGTTAAAACGAGTGGATGAAAATCCTGATTTACTGGTAGATCTTTACACCAGTTTGAGGAATTTTGACAGGGAAGAGACCTCTCAGACCTATTATAATCGCCGGGGTTATTTCAGTTATTATCGTTATGGATATTATGGAACCGGCAGACAATCTCGCCTGGAAACTGAGCCCAATATGAGTGTCGTGGTCAATCTTACTTTTGGAGATGCTGATGATAAAATCAAAATTGGCAGCGGAGAGATAGAGGCAAACCTGACCAGAAATGCAGAAAAAAGTGCACAGAGACTGGATCAGGCGGTTGAGAAACTGGTAGAGTCTCTGATTAAATTATAATGTAGGCGGATGCTTATGCAATTGCTGCAAAAGGTTTCTCACAGAAATCAACTGCGTCCGATTCATCTTCAATGCCGAAATTGTTGCTCTGCCTTTAGGAGTCAAACCAATCAAATACAAAGGATCCTGATCCCAGGCAAAATGTTCGCTCCAGTTATCCAGACGCGGATGGTACAGATCAACCTTTTTACCTGTTATTTCATCATGACCTTTGGTTTTGCTGTGTTTGTGTGCATTGCAGCCCCTACAGGAAAGCGCGAGATTATCGGGATGATTGGTTCCACCTTTGGCAAGAGCTTTGATATGTTCAATCTCAAATCTTTGGGTGGAAATTTCGAGAGTGGTTTGACAATATTCGCAGCGGTATTCTGCGCGTTTTTCAACTTCTTCGCGAAGTTCTTCTGAGATTTTGCTCCGACTCACGAAAGGATATCGGGATTTTTGATACCGAGTTGGTTTTTCACCTCTTCAATGGAGACTCCACGCAATTGAGCCAGTTCGACCAAGGCCGCCAGCCATTTGACATTATGATTTTCGGCTACTTCAACCAGCTTTAGCAGTTCTTTATGCTCTTTTTTCGTCAGCTTATCTTCACTATTTTTATTGAAAAGCTCATCATAACGAAGCTGGATTTTCTCTTCCAGAGGCTGATAAATCTGACTGATTAATTCGAGTTCTCTTTCGGTGGGGCGGGGATGTTTTTTGCGGGCAATCAGGCGGTTGATTTCGTCAGAAAATTTCTCCAGGCTGGAAAGATCCATCTGTGAAACGCCGTCGAGCAGTTCCTCCAGACTGACTTTTACCCCCTTTTGAATTTCTATTGCTGCCATATCGAATCCCTTTCTTTTTGTTAAAACCTAAGTTAATCATTTACTAAGAATGAGGCAAAAATGTTGCCTGAAATGATTCTTTTATATAAACGATTTTATTTGCTTCTCTGACAAAAGTTGTGGAATTTATTTCTACCATCTAAATAACCACTATGCCCCCTAACCCACAATTTATTGTAGAACAACTCTGTCAATTCCCTCAACGGGCTGTTAATAGCAAGGAGAAAGAGAAGATTTTTGAAAAACTATCCAGGTTTATTCAGGACGAAAACGTAGAAATAACTCAGCAACCCTTTCGTACACCTCGCCATTTTATTCAGGTCCTCTACTGGTTATTCGGAGGGTTAATTACGGCATTATTGCTTTCTGGTTATTCGCCCATTATAGCAATGATACTGGCAACATTCTTTACCATCCTGGGAATCAGGTATTTCGACTGGCGGAGTTCATGGCTTACCCGGTTCCCACCTCTTATCGAATGCTTCAATTTTATCGCGAAGCAACCTCTTGAGAATCCAAAAGTGAAACTGGTGTTTATGGCGCATTGGGATACCGCTCCGATTACGATTCCCTATCGACCTTCGATGATTAAAAGCCTTCGTTCTTCGGTCTTTATTGGCGTGGGGATAATGATTCTATGTGTAGTGGTTTCGCTCCTGTCAATATGGATGGATGATAACAGGCTGCTTACAGCATTAAAAATTGGGCTTTTATTTTATCTGACTGCTCAGGTAATCATTATCAGTATAGATTTCTGGAGGTTTGGTTATAGCAATGGAGCGAATGATAATGCAACGG
>JAGQVA010000550.1 GCA_020438265.1 Bacteroidota bacterium | reverse complement strand
GATCACATTATCTCCCTTTTTCAGCACCTGATCCAGATACGAATAGGCTACAAGGTTGATGGATTCGGTGGTTCCTCTGGTAAAAATAATCTCCTGTTCAGACGCTGCATGGATAAAACCTTTTATAGCTTTTCGGGTTCTTTCGTATAAATCCGTTGCCTTTTGAGCGAGCTTATATGCACCCCGATGTACGTTGGCATTGGACTCCAGGTAATATTCCTCAATGCTTTTTATGACCGAATGGGGTTTTTGTGTGGTAGCCGCACTATCAAGGTATATAAGCTCTTTAGAGCTAAAAATCGGGAACTCCTGGCGGATCATTTCGGAAGGTTTTAACATAGGGCAAAATTGCTATAAAAATACAAAACTCGAAACTTCAAATTTCCTTCAGATTTGCTACAAATTTAGATCAGAGTCTCATTATATATTTGTCATGAATAAAATAGTACTAATGCGAAAAACCCTTACACATATAAATATAATAGCTTTATTTTTATTTCTCTCCTCCTCATTAATTGCGCAGCCCGGACAGCGAGGAAGCCGAAATGGCCAATCTGGTGAACTTTTTAAGATTGTGGGAAAAGTATCTGATCAATCAGGTGAAAATCAACTGGAATATGCAACTGTAACTTTGCTAAAAGCCAATGATTCCTCTGCTGTAACCGGAGCTGTAACTGATACACAAGGCGCTTTTGAATTAAAAGCACCAGCGGGAAATTATATTTTGAAAGTAGGTTTTTTAGGCTTTCAAAGCCAAATGATTGATGGGATTGCACTGAACAAGGATAATCCTGTTTTTGAATTACCCAATATCCGCCTGGAGTCTCAGGAAACAACGCTTGATGAAGTAGAAATACGAGCGGAAAAAAGTCGAATGGAGTTTGCTCTTGATAAGAAGATATTTAATGTGGGAGCAGATCTGGCTAATAATGGTGGAAATGTGTCCGACCTACTCGATAATATCCCTTCTGTTACGGTAGATATCGAAGGGGAAGTTAGCCTGCGTGGAAATAGTGGTGTGAGAATATTAATCAATGGTAAACCTTCCAGTTTTAATAATGCTGATGGTTTAAAGCAACTTCCGGCAAACCTGATCGATAAAGTCGAAATCATTACGAATCCCTCTGCCAGATATGAAGCTGAAGGCAGTGCAGGTATCATTAATATTGTCTTAAAGAAAGAGCAAAGAAAGGGTTGGAATGGTACATTTGATCTTTCTACCGGTTATCCGCATCGTCATAATGCTTCCGTAAGTTTGAACCATCGTCGGGAAAAAATCAACTTTTTTGCCAGTGCCGGAGCAAGATACCGTTGGACTCCACGTAATTCTTTTGAACATCGCGAAGTGTATTATCCTGATTCTACTGCAATACTTGATCAGGAAGGTCTGTTTTACCGTGGTGGTCTTTCAGGTAATCTTCGTTTTGGAATGGATTTCAATATCGACGAAAAGACAACCCTTACCGGCTCTGTTCGCTACAGGAAAGGACTTGACAAGAATACAGGCCAAATCGATTACCTCCGATATGACAGATTTGAAAATCTGGGATTGGTAGATATCCGAAAAACCCTGGAAGGCGAGGATGATAATAGTTTTGACTATTCCCTGAATTTTGAAAGAAAGTTTGCCAATAAAGACCAGAAACTGACTGCTGACATCATTTATTCTAGCGGTGGTGAGACAGAAAGTATGGATGCTGAGACTTCGTTCCTTAATGGAGAATATGAGCCTTTAGGATTAAGAAGCCTGCAGCAGCGAATCAATAACACTGAGTTGGAGAGGGAATTGACTTTACAGGCAAACTATGAGCATCCCATTGGTGAGGACGGTAAATTTGAAGCAGGTTATAGAACTGGTTTAAGAACCATCGGAAATGATTACCTCGTTGAAGAATATAATTATGAATTGGATTCGTGGGGAACACTGGAAAATTTAAGTAATGATTTTTCTTACGAAGAAGCCATTCATGCTTTGTACTCTACCTTTGGAAATAAAATCAGTAAATTCAGTTACCAAATAGGTCTGCGTGGAGAATATACTCAAATCAATACGTTGCTTAAGAATACCAATGAGCGAAATGACAGGAATTACCTGAATGTTTTTCCCAGCCTGTTCCTGAATTATGAAATCAACCCAGGAAATGCTCTACAATGGAATTATAGCCGAAGAATCCGTCGCCCCCGATTCTGGGATCTGAATCCTTTCTTTACCTACGCCAACCCTCTAAGTATTCGTAGTGGTAATCCTGATCTTGATCCAGAGTTTGCACATTCACTAGAGCTCAGCCATATCAAGTACTGGAAAAAAGGTTCATTAAGTTCAAGTATTTATTATCGTCATACAGATGGGGTAATCTCCCGAATTAATCGACTTACCAGTGAAGGAGTTAACCTGATGAAACCTGAAAACCTCAATACAAGAGATGATGTAGGAGCAGAGCTAAGTTTAAATTATAATCCCTTTGAGTGGTGGGACGTTACCTGGAGTGCAAATTTCTTCAGAGGAGTGATTAACGCAGAGAATGCTGGTTTTACCGGAACAACCAAATTCCTAAGTTATACCAGCCGGTTGAATTCCCGTTTTTCATTGGCTAATGATCTGGACATTCAGATTATGGTCAATTACCGTGGTCCGGAAGCCAATCCACAGGGAAGAAGACAAGCCATTCTTTTCACTGACCTGGGAATTAATAAAGATATTCTTAAGAAAAAAGCGACCATTAGCTTACGGATAACCGATATTTTCAATACGACCTGGTATAGAAACGAGACCTTTGGAGAAGACTTTTATATCTTCAGTGAAGGGCAGTGGAGATCCCGTCGCCAGGCTTCTGTTTCGTTCTCTTACAGACTTAACCAGAATAAACGTCAGGGACGTAAAGGCGGGCGCGGAGAAGGATTTGAGGGAGGAGACGATATGGACGGTATGTAATTATGGATTAAATGTGATATGTGATATATAAAGAATCATAAGAATGTGTAGTGTTTTGTAGATGAATTAGAGTGATTCAACAAGTCTTTGTCCACCCTTTACCTTATGGTGAGGGTGGATTTTTTTTACATCCTCCGGAATAGCATTAACGGATAAGCCTCTCCGGCTTTAAAAAAATCCTTATCCGCAGGTAATTCTAAAAAACCATTCACATCAATGAGATTAACGTGGTCGCCGGAACCATGTCCTTCTACGGGTTGGGCAATCCAGTTGCCCTGGGAATCAGTCGAGGCCTGTACTTGTAGAAAGTAAGTCAATGGAGGTTTGAAGGTATAATCCGCACCCAATTTTGCGATGAGAGGAGGTTTTTCTTCCAGCCCCATACTACTGGCCAGCCAGGGTCTGATATATTTGTAATAACCCGCAAACGTAGATACAGGATTACCAGGTAGAGCAAAAACCACGGTATGATTTTCATCTTTGCCAAACCAAAAAGGTTTGCCCGGCCTTTGGGCTACTGTATGGAAAAGTTTTTTAACTCCGAGTTCATTCAAAACCTCAGGGATAAAATCCTTTTTCCCTTTTGAAACTCCGCCACTTAAAATCAAAAGGTCATAATTCTTCAGAATTGCTCCCAGTTCTTCATAAATTAATTCTTTCTCATCAGGCATGTGAAAATGATCTGCTTTTACTCCAAAATCGGAAATAGCTGCCTGAAGGGTATAAACATTGGATTTTCGGATTTGATGAGGAGCCGGGATAGCATCTACTTCGACCAGTTCATCCCCGCTGGAAATAATGGCTACTTTGGGAAGTTTGCTGACCTGTACTTTTACATGTCCAGTGGAGGCAATCACTCCGATTTCGGCAGGAGAAATCTGCCTGCCCGGTCGGAGAAGTATGGAGCGACTTTTTCGATCACTACCCTGATGATGAACATTCTGCTGATCTTTAATTCCCTCAATGGTAATTCTGGCAATTTTTGTTCCTTCAAATTCTATAAATTCTACATCCTCATACCGAATGACAGTATCTGCTTTTTGCGGACAAACAGCCCCTGTCATAACTTCTATGCAATGTTCGGCATTATGAAGGGTCTGCTGAGGGGAACCTGCTGTCTGGATTCCCTGCACCGGAAATTCTCTGATTCCAGAAGCATAAGTCTGATAGTCAATCGCAATGCCGTCCATGGTAACACGGTCATAAGGAGGAAAGTCTCTGTCAGCTTTAATTTCCTGGCGGAGAATCCGGTTATTGGCATGTTGAAAATAAACACTTTCTTTCGAGCAGAGTTGAATTTGTTCTGCGATAATTTTTTCAGCTTCTTTTACAGAGATCATAGGTGTTTGATAATCTGAATTTGGAGGTGTTTTTTTGTTCTGGTTTCGGCTTCAAAATGGAAAACCTTACATTTACCCGAAACTACAAACTCGCAGGCAAAAACTCCAAAGTTTTTATCATGAACGACAAATCTTTTACTCATTTGGACGACACAGGTGCTCCCTCGATGGTAGATGTGGGAGGGAAAAAAATAACACGGCGTATGGCCCGG
>JAGQVA010000549.1 GCA_020438265.1 Bacteroidota bacterium | reverse complement strand
TTTTCTTCAGTCTTTTTTGGAAGTGCGATTAATAACTTTGGAGTCAAAGAATTGCTTGACTGTTTCGTGGATATTGCTCCACATCCGCAAGTTTGCCATACCGAAGAAAGAGATATCCAACCCTTTGAAAATAAGTTTACAGGATTTGTCTTTAAAATCCACGCCAATATGGATCCTAACCACCGGAACCGTATTGCCTTCCTGAGAATTTGTTCCGGCATATTTGAAAGAAATACAAGCTATCTCCATATCCGTTCGGGGAAAAACCTGAAATTTTCCAGTCCAACTACCTTTATGGCTTCCAAGAAATCCATTGTGGATGAAGCCTATCCCGGTGATATTGTGGGGCTTTACGATACGGGTAATTTTATTATCGGAGATACTTTGTCAGAAGGAGAAATTATTCATTTTAAGGGAATTCCCAGTTTTTCTCCTGAGTTATTCCAATATGTAGAAAATGCCGATCCCATGAAAGCCAAGCAATTGAACAAAGGTCTTGAACAATTGATGGATGAAGGAGTCGCGCAGCTTTTTACCAGTCAGTTTAATGGCCGGAAAATTATCGGTACAGTAGGAGCCTTACAGTTTGAAGTGATTCAACATCGACTCAAACATGAGTATAATGCAACCTGTCGTTATGAACCTGCCGGCTTATACAAAGCCTGTTGGATAACCTCTGAAGATAAGGCACAATTAAAAGCATTTAAGTCCAGAAAAAAGAGGAACATGGCAACCGATAAGCGGGGTCGGGACGTTTTTTTAGCAACGACTGCCTGGGATTTAAACTCTACCCAGGAACTGTTCCCGGAGGTTGAATTTCATTTTACGTCGGAGTTCTGACACCCTCCCAAAACTTGTGCTTGGTTTTCCTAACAATTTTTATAAATTGGTTATCTGAATTTGGTTATTGGTAAAACTGCTCCTGTTTTCCCAGCTGATTTTGCAGCTAATTATCTGTACTATCATCTTTAGTAAATGATTAAATATCAGGAAATGCCGGTTTTCGAAGCTTTATATAACAAAGACTTGCAGTTTGTGAAAAAATTTGTCGAAATGGGGGGATCGCCCGATCTCACCAATGAGACAGGTAGTACTTTGTTGCATGAAGCGGTTCATCTCGGCGATTTGGATCTGGTCAAATATCTCCTTGCTAAAGGTGCCAAGGTAAATTGCCTGGATAGTTATGGAAATACGCCCATGCACGTTGCCAGCATTTTTGGTAATCAGGAAGTAGCCAAAGAACTGCTTCACTATGGAGCTGATATCGATCCTACTTCAGAAGCCCGAAGCTGGACTCCCTTGATGTTGGCCATTAATGAAAGTTATACAGAAATGGCAGAATGGCTCATTACTCAGGGAGCAAATATGAATCATGTTGATCCGGAACAAGGCTGGACACCTCTACTTGTAGCCTGTGAGCAGGGATTAAAGGATATTTCTCTGAGGCTGATCAGAAAGGGAGTAAAGGTCGACGCCAAACTCACCGGAGGAGATGCCAGAGGTAAATATGCCATTCATCTGGCCAGTTATTATGGCGAAGTTGAAATTATCCGTGAACTGCTGGAGCAGGGAATGGATATTAACCTCATGCCTGAAGGAGGAGGGTTGAGTGCCCTTCACTGGGCGGTTTACAATAACCACATGGATTTGATGACCTTTTTGCTGGAGCAAGGAGCTGACCCCAATCTGCCTGCAGGTGGTTTTTATAACCATCGCACGCCTTTGCATTATGCAGTTTCTGCGGTAAGATACAATATGGCAGAATTGCTGCTGGAGTATAATGGTGATCCTTTGCAGAAAGATGCAGAAGGCAGGCATCCAATTGACCTGATTCTTGCCAGAATCAATGACCAAAAGACGAGTGCTTATTCCCGTATGCTGGCCCTGTTGGAATCTTATATCTGATATTGAACCACCGACACGTCTTAACTTATGATTAGACATTTTACCTTTTTATTTTTTTGCCTGATTATAGGGGGAATCGTTAATGCTCAGACTCCCCAATCTCCCAGCTTTCACGGAGGAGACATTAACAAAGTTCTGGACTTCCGGAGACCTCAAAATAATACGATTACTAAAAATCCCGAGCACGATTTTTCCCGGCAAAACCCTCGCTTTCGTAGCTTAATGCCAAAGGAACGAAAATGTGTAACGGTTGAAATGGAGGGAGAACTCCGGACCCAGCATGCAAAGGAAACGGAAAATGACTCTACGTTTGAAAACTGGATCGATGGAGCAATCCAACGCATGCAGACCAGTCGTTCTACACGACGGGCGGCTACAACCGTTTTTACACTGCCAGTAGTAGTCCATATTATTTACAGTAATACTACCGAAAATATTAGCGATGAGCAGATACTTTCACAGATTGAAGTATTGAATCAGGACTACCGCCGACAGAACCCCGATCAGGATAGGACTCCCCGCGAGTTTAAAAAGATTGCTACTGATACGGAAATAGAGTTCTGCATGGCGAGTGTAGATCCTGATGGAAATCCTACTAATGGAATCGACCGCATTTCCATCAGTGGCAGCCCTTTCTCCGAAAGATTTATCAACGAGCAAATTAAACCCACAACTATCTGGAATCCGGATCAATACCTGAATATTTGGGTTTGTAATATTTCCGGAGGAATTCTGGGATTCGCTCAATTTCCTACATCCAGTGCTCTCACGGGCTTACCTGTTTCCAGTGGTTCGGCCCAGACAGATGGGGTGGTTATTAACTATAATACCTTTGGTACAACCGGAACGGTAACGGCACCTTTTGACAAAGGCAGAACAGTTACCCATGAAATAGGGCATTGGTTGGGATTAAGACATATCTGGGGCGACGGTCCCTGTGGAGTGGATGATTTTTGTGAAGATACACCAGAGACCAATGGTGCAAACTTTGCCTGCCCTCCGGGTACAGTAGGCTGTGATGGTACAACTGCGATGGTCCAAAATTTTATGGACTATACCGACGATGCCTGTATGAATTTGTTTACGACGAACCAAAAACAGCGCATGCGTGCAGTCCTGGAAAATAGCCCCAGAAGATCAAGTCTGGTAAACTCCACCGTCTGTACGCCACCCGCTACGCCTCCTGTGCCTCGTTTTATTTCTGATATCACCACCGGTTGTGGTCCTTTAACTGTTAATTTTACTGATCATTCCGAAGGTGAACCCAAGGAGTATGAATGGTTTTTTGATGGAGGAAAACCTTCCCGTTCAAAGAATCCCAATGTTGAGGTAACTTATAAAAAACCGGGAGATTATTCTGTCAGTCTGAGAGTGGCCAATCCCGGTGGGTCCCGATCTTTGCAAAAAGATCAGTTGGTTCATGTAGTGGAAAAAGGGCGTGCATTGCCAGTAAAAGCGGGTTTTGAACCTGGAGCGCCATTCCCGCCCGAAGGATTTATCGTTCACAACCCCGATCGTGATACGACCTGGAATAAAACAGAAAAACTGGGTGCAAAAGGGAAAAGTACCGGTTCACTATACATCGATAATTATGAAAATAATCTTAAAGATGGAGCAGATTGGTTGTTAACACCGATTATGGACTTTTCTTCAGGTAAAGGCTCCTTTTTAAGTTTTGATCTGGCTTATACGAATTTTAATTCTTCCTATTCAGATACCCTTGGAATATTTATTTCTACAGGGTGTGATCCGGTTTTCAGGTGTATTTATTATAAAGGAGGCGAAAAACTCTCTACGATGGCACCTTTACAAAGGCCTTATTTGCCAAGAGAAAATGAATGGCGTACAGAGATGATTGATTTGCGTGATTATGATGGAGAGGAATTTATTCAAATTGCTTTTGTCAATTTCTCCGGGTACGGGAATACGTTATTTATTGACAATATTGAGGTGGCTTCAACCCCTCAGCCTGCACCCATTGCCAGGTTTACAGCTTCTTCCACATCAGTATGTGCAGGGAGTACCGTTTCCTTTACAGACAATTCCTCCGATCAGCCAGGCCAATGGGTCTGGTCTTTTCCTGGTGGTGTGCCAGCCAGTGATACTTCTAAAAACCCGGTAGTTACCTATGAAAAACCAGGGACTTATGATGTGATTTTAACTGCTGCCAATAAAACGGGAAGCAATACAGTTTCGATGAAAAGTTTTATCGAAGTAAAACCCAAAGCTCCCCTTGTTTTGACCGCAAGTAAAACAGAAATCTGTGAGGGTGAAGAGGTTACCCTCACAGGTTCAGGCTTGCCCAGTTTTAACTGGAATCTGAGCGGTGCCCAGGTTTTGCCCCAGGGCAATACAGTTACCCTTACCCCCAGGCAGGATATTACTTATTCAATCAAAGGAGTTAGTGATGGAGGTTGTGAGACGGTGTCTTCCGTAACGATAAGAGTGAAACCAGGTCGCACGCTGGCTATTAATCCGCCCAGTGCAAGGATCTGTAAAGGAGGAGAGCCCGTTGAATTAAACGCGACGGGAGGCCGCAATTATTCATGGACGCCGGCAGTTGGGTTAAGCTGTATCAAT
>JAGQVA010000053.1 GCA_020438265.1 Bacteroidota bacterium | reverse complement strand
AGGTAATACAAACTTTCACTTGTCCCGGAGGAATCGATATAATTGGAAATACCGGTTATCGGAGACGAATTAATCAAAGTTCCATCCCGGTAAAGGTTAAATTCCACCCCGGATGTATCAGTGGCCATGATTCGCCAGCTTAAAAAGACATGATTGCCGTCATTTACAGCCACAAGCCCACGGGTGAGATATTCCATTTTTCGAGGTCCCATTTGCCCGTAGAGGTTATGGGTTAGCATAATCAGGACAAGGACTACCCCAGTAAGGGCCGAAGAAAGCGATTTGTTAAAAACTGAGAAAGGATTCATTATGAATGATGAGATTTTAGGATTTTTACATAACGCTGTCAATATGTTATAAGAAATTCAATTATGGTATTCAGAAAATGATAATGGTTATTCATGGATTAATCTTTTATTTTTGGCAACAATGAGAGAAACAATCCTAAACAGAATTCTATGACCACTTTTATCACAATATTCAAACAAGTTTTATGTTGGGTTGCGGCGATGTATTGGCTCCTTTTGGGCCTGATTTACAATCATGCGTTCGCTCAATCTGCCGGAACCTTCAAAGATATCACCTTTCAGTTTGCTTCAATCGATGAAGGCAGAGATTTCCTGACTCAGGAAGATGATTTCACCCAAAGCTTCAGTGAGTTTGATTTATCGGCTCGGCTGCATTCTATGGGAAAGGTTACCAAAGCTGAATTCTTCGATTCGGTCATGGCTCATATCACCACTTTTAGCGAAAAAGAACAGAACCGAATCAGTACCATTCTACAAAATCAACCGGAAATTTTGTCTGCATTGCGAGTAAGCGTACCTGATAATAAAATTCTCTTCATCAAAGGCGTAGCCAGACACGAAGAAGGAGCCGCCTATACCCGGCGGAATGCGGTTATTTTGCCTGAGGGAATGCTCAAACAAAATGACAAAGGATTAGAGCGGTTGGTGTATCATGAAATCTGGCATGTCATTTCCCGATATAATCCTGATTTGAAGCTAAAGCTGTATGCCATCCTTGGGTTTAAACCTTGTGAAGTAGTACTACCAGGTAACATTGCCAATAGCATGATTACGAATCCCGATGCGGTCGATTATCAATTTTGCTATAAAACCAAAATGAAGGAAGGAGGACCCAAAATTACAGTTGTGCCGCTTATTTTTGCAGCTTCTCCTTATGACGATCCGGCAGGGAAAAAACCGTTTTTTGCCTATATTCAATCTTTCCCTTCCTTGTTAAATCTGGAGAATGGGCAGGTTCTCAAACCATCAGAGGTTAAAAACTATGATGCCGACTTCTTTGGAACAGCGTATTTCATTCATCCTGAGGAAATTAGTGCGGATCATTTTTCTTTTATCATAACGGGGAATGGGCAGTCGAAGAATGCAAAGCTGACAGAGAAGATGAAAAAGATGTTGATGAAATACTCAAAATAGGTTTTTAAAATTTGGAGACACTGTAGTCAACACATTAAAGCGGATTACAACGTCTCCTTAAAAAGGACTGAATTAATGTTTTATAATAACCCTCTCGACCTTGAGTTCAGTCTTCGTCTGCATTTTGAGTAAATAAATCCCGTCAGGCAAATGATCCGCAGAGAATGATTCTATCTGATTGAGTTGTTTGATCGTACGCTGTAAAATTCTTTTTCCCCTCAAATCCAACAATTCAATAGAAATTTTTTCTCTTTGTGGATTGGTGATTTCCAGATTAAATGATCCCGTATTAGGGTTCGGATACAAATGATAAGACCAGGGCTGAGTAGAAAGCGGTTCATCAATACCTACGGCTACCAATTGAGTCGTCGCATCAGCAATGGCAGGTGCATCTTCTATATTTCCGGCGCTATCAGTCGCGATGCTATAAAAGCTGTAGGTGGAGTCCTGTATGCCCTGGAAAACAGCACTACTATCAAGTGTTTTAGACAACCACCGCTCAAAATCACCATCATTTGTCGCTACATACACATCATAGTATCTGATTCCAGAACCCAGATCTGAACCACTCCATTCTACCGTAAAATTCATATTAGAAATCCAGGGAGAGAGCTGTGCTACTGCACTTTGGGGGCTGACTTCGTCGATCTCATTTATCCAGGGATCGGTGATAATGACATCGTTATTATCAAAATAGATATGAGCTTCATTTTCAATTTCCGTTTCCGTAGGAAGATTGGGTTTGGTTTTAATGGTGAAAAATACGCTTCCTTCTCCTTCCGGTGCCGTTACATTGGGAGGTAAAAATCCGGCCAGGGGATCTGCCGTCAGTTCCATTGTAGTTGGTTCCAAAGAAGTAAACTCCCAGCGGGCAATGCCCTTATTTTTATCCAGCGAGGCTTCGATATTGAGAATTAGATTCTGTGCGGGTCTGAGATCAATCATCAATGAATGAGATTTTTGTCCTGGAGGAATACTGTAAATCTGATCACCGACAGTAATCATGCCCAGCTCGAAGGTATTCAGGTCAAATACGCTTTGGTCCAGGGTGTCCAGCACCAGTACTGTTTGTACAGCGGCTGTTGCACTATCGACATTTTCAAAGCGGATGAGATAAGGTATTTGTTCTCCGGAATTTACCCATTTTTCAGGACCGGTTTTGTCGTTGGGGTCGAGCGATTGAATGACTTCAATTGTCTTCTTTTGGGAGCTTAATAAAGGAGGAGATGGATTACAGATTTCAGCGCTTGTCGCATTACTGGTATTGATTTCAGTGTTAAGAAGCGATTGCAATAATTCATCTCGAGTAATCATACCATTCGTGCAGCTATCTATTACATCACCCAAACCTCCAAAAAGAGAGACTACATTTTGTAATACCTGTGTGCTGGCCGAATTTGTATTCCCATTCAACTGAAAATTCGCATCTATCAGATATTGGTAATATTCTCTGGCAGTAGTATAAAAACAATTTACTCCTGAAGTTAACGGTCCATTACCATTGGCTATTGCTAAGGTATCCGCTCTCATGTAAAAGCAATCCCAGATATTGGTACTTAGAGAGTCCTCAAACCAGGGAGGTTGTACCCATGCCCAAAATTTCCCATTATTATTATCCTTTGCTTTGATACTTATTGTAACCAGTTTATTGGCTCCAGGAGAAATCTGGGGAATGAGAAAAGAGAAGACTTTGCATGAAAAAGCCTCCCCCCCAAGAGAATCCATTAAAATATATTGATCAAAAGTATCAGCTGGAGTTCCTATTGAATCCGGATACTGAATATCAAAAGAAATATCAACGTCAAAATTATCAGAAATTGCAAACCATAATGGAACTCCATTTGCATCGTTTAATCCATTATTCTTTACATCAATCACATAGTTTTGCCATCGGTTGGGGCGAATAGAATTAAAGCCAATTAAGTCTATCGAAAGATTGCCTGCCGTCCCCTGTTGTATCTCAAATCCCTGAGGAAGGGATAAAATAGTCCCATTAGGTAGTACCACTTCAACATCCCAAAAACCAATAGCAGCACCCTGTAGATCAAAAGGCCCGACGATCTGAATCCCATCAATAATACTGATCAAAGAATCAGGCATTTCTATATCTGTCTGTCCGTTTTTTTTGAGTTTAACACTTACGGCATTTTCGAAACCGGAACCAAAAATATTTACAGTAGCATTTCCGGTATTTCCTCCTATGTTAGCGACTATTGCTTCAATTTTGGGTTCAAATGTACTGGATGGGAAAGTATATTCAACTCTATTTACGAGATAAATATCTTGCAACCCATTAAACCTGCCTCCAATGGATAATATGCTATCATAAGTAGTAATATGCCTGATTTCGCTACCATTGAACCCAGGATTTAGAGGATAAGCAAGGCCTGTATTGGCATTTACATAGGCAAAATCTTTGACTGACAACCCAGCGGCCAGGGTAAAATTACCCCCATAAAACACATGTTGATCAAAGACATGAATGTCATAGACCGAGCCATTAGCGCCTGGATCCCAGTTTGTTATCGTATTAGTATGTTTCACAATAGCTGCGATCCTGTCCCGAATCTTTCCACCTATTTGAGTAAAACTCCCTCCGACATAAATTTTGGAAGGAGTTGCAAAAAAAGTTTTTACAGCACCGTCTACCCCTAAATCCCAATTAAAGAGCGAACCTGTATTTTTATCAATTGCTGCCAAGTGAGTTCTTGGGATATTATCAATTTCTGTAAAATCACCTCCGACATAGAGAGTATCTCCCTCTATCAGCAGATCCCGAACGGCACCATTAGGATTCGGATTCCAGCTGGTAAGGTTACCAGCAGTATCAATCGCCGCCAGATAGGATTGAGGTTGGTTATTTATCTGGTAAAATTCTCCTCCAACAAGAATACGATTTCCATCTACTTTAACGATTTCCACTGGTTGATTTGCCTCCGGGTTCCAAGGCATGAGCTGGCTGGTTAGTTTGTTAATTTCAGCTAGTCGAAATCTGAGTTGAAAGTTAACCGAGCCAAAATCCCCACCAATAAAAATCGATTCTCCCGAGACATCAAGAGACTTGATTTCATGACTTACATTGGGTTTGAAATCAGTAATTGTATAAGTATTCAGGTCAACAGCAGCGATATTATCACGGAGTCGGGTACCCAGGAATCGGAAATTTCCCCCGACAAAGATATTGTTGTTGTCAGTCTCAATAGATCGTACAGAAATACTTATCGAAGGATCCTGATTCATATTCCAGCTGGAGTCGGTAGCACCTGTAGTAGCATCAAGTGCAACCAGATTTCCAATACTTTCTCCATTAACCTGAGTGAAGGTCCCACCGACAATTATGGTCGAATCATTTCCTCCCAAAGCCCAAACGTTAGAATTTATCGATGGGCTCCAGGAAGTAGCTAGCCCAGTCATAGTATTAATGGCTACGAGATTGTTGTTACTTGCCCCTGCAAAGCTATTAAAGGAGCCTCCTGCATATAGAAGATTTCCTTGAGAAAACAGAGCGAAAATTTTATCATTCGTACTGGAACTAGCAAGATTCCAACCCACTGCTCTCTGAAGATTGGTATCATAAGCCATTATTTTACCAGTTTGGTAGTGGAAATAGGTTAACAAACCTCCGACCATGAGGTTTGTGCCATCTAATCCGAGAGTCCGGATCTTTGAATTAAAAGAATTCCCTGGGTTCCAATTACCTACCAAGGCATCAGTTATTAAATCAAAAGCAACAAGATTACGCCGAAATGTCCCGGCTATAGAATAATAGTCTCCTCCCACATATAAATTACTCCCATCACTAACTAATGCGAATATTTCATCATTGGGATCAGGGTTCCAGGAAGTTAGCAAGCCAGTGTTCATATCAACCTGGGCGAGATTACTTCTTGGCTGTCCATCAAAAGCAGAAAAATATCCTCCTATATACATCTTTCCATTTTTAAACAAAATGGCATTTACCTGGCGTCCTCCTGGATTCCAGTTTGTGATCTTTTGAGTAAGACTATCATAAGACAATATTCCTTCCCTGGTTTGTTCTCCAACATGTACAAATGCCCCCCCAACTAAGATATCATTCCCATCCACAAAAATTTCTTGAATATTACTATTACTATTGAAAACCGGCTGCCAGTTTGTAAGTGGATTTCCTGTGATTTTGTCGACTGCTCCAATCTTATTTATGCTTTGGTTACCAATCTGAGAAAAGGTTCCTATAAGATAGATATTCACACCATCAGTAGCCAGTCTTCGGACAGGACTATTGCAATTGGGATTCCAGGCAGTAAGATTCCCTGTCAGGAGATCAAACTCGGCAATATTTCCTCTGGATTGTCCTCCTGCCCCGGAGAAAAGGCCAGCCACATACAAAGAGTTCCCTTCGATCAATATCGAAACGGCTGTTCCCGTTAGACCTGGATTCCATGCCGTGGGATTTCCTGTAGTAGTATCAATCGCAGCAAGTCTGTTACAGGACTGCCCCCCAACTTGTGTAAATCCTCCACCGGCATAAATATAACCATTATGATAAGTCAGCACATTAACAATACCATTTACATTAGGGTCCCAGGAGGTGGGGGTGCCTGTAATTTTATCAACCGAGGCTAGATAATTCCTGGGTTGATTTCCAATTTGTGAGAAAAAGCCACCCAGATATACATTATTCCCTGCTACTATTAACGATTGTATGGTACTATTCGGGTCCGGATTCCAGGGAAGGATGCTCCCGGTTGTAATATCAATAGCGGCGAGTCTGTTTCTTGCCTGTCCCGAAATAGTTGTAAAGGTCCCCCCTACATATAGTATATTTCCATCCAGGGCCATATTATTAACCGCAGAATTAGGTTGTGGATGAAAAGCTGTATCAAGGTCTCCATTTTGAAACACATGGAGAAGATAGTCATAATTTTGTGAACCAACTTGTAATTGGGTAAAAACCCCTCCCACATACCATCCACCATTTCCGTCGGAAATAATTTTAAACACTCCCCCTTGATCTAAAAAAGGGAAAAATTTTGTGGGAAGTGTTGAAGTAGCGCTAAGAGCAGTGATGGGGCCAGTATAATAACTGGTTTTCTTAAAATTACCCCCAAGATAAACCTCTGAATTATAGCTTTCGATGGCATTTACAGAAGCATCACTTCCCACAGGTTCATAAACGGACAACGAGGGTTTAACATTCCCTGTGTTTTTGTCCAACCTCCCAAAGCCAAGCTGAGGCCTTCCATTAATTTCGGTAAATTCTCCTCCAATCCATACTTCATTCGATGTAACTTTAAGCGTGTTTATCTGATCATTTACCTGTGGAGCCCACGGAGACAAATTGCCATTGGTAATATCTATGATAGCGATTTTCTCTCGGTTTTGATTATTAATGTTAGTAAAATCACCTCCAATGTATAAGCTGTTTCCATCAGTTACAAGGCAATTTACAGGCCCATCAGGAGAAGGGTTAAAGCTTGAATCGACTGCTCCTCCAGGCAGAATATGGACCAGATTATTGATTGATACATTGCCCACTTGTGTAAAATCTCCTCCGAGATACCAACCTCCAGCTCCATCCCTGGCATTCGCAAAGACCTGACCATTAATAATTGGGTGATTATAATCAGGTAGTACTGAATTAGTAGATAGAAGAGCGCTATTACCAGTTATAAATCCTCCTGCGTAAAATCCGCCCCCAATATATATCCGGTTATTAGCTCCTTGAGTGATTACGTAAGCATCACCAGAGTTCATTGAGGGGGCCAATACTGCCTCTCCAGTGATTTTGTCAAATTTGGCGAAGGATTGTTGTTGCCTTCCATTCACATAGTTGAAGTGCCCACCTACATAAACAAAATTGCTGTCAACATAAATTGCCTCCACCAAATCATCCAGGACTGGATTCCAGTTTAATAACGCACCAGTTGTTGCGTCTAGGGCCGCCAGATAAGATCGTTGTTGCCCCGATACTTGAGTAAACTGTCCTCCTATGTATAGAATATTATTATCTAATGAAAGGGCTCTTACATTATAGTTGGTTGTCGGCGAAAAATCCGGATCTACAGATCCATCAGCAAGGATATGCCCCAAAGTAAGTCTGGTTTCATAACCGATCTGATCAAATTGTCCACCAACATACCAACCCCCATTTCCATCCGAAGTTGCCGCAAAAACAGTACCTCCATCAATAAATGGAAAGGGCCCCCGTGGACGGGGGTTGCCAAAGCTAAATTTTGCGGCGCTTCCAGTTTGATAACCGACCTTTGAAAACTCTCCGGCTATGTATAAAGTATCACCATCTTTATAAGTGTCATTGATACTTGAAATATTTCCTCCATCCGGAGAAATATAAGGCAAACCCAACGTTTGAGCCAGAGAGAAATGAATACCCGACAGGAAAAAAGGGATAAGTAACAGAATCGTTTTTTTCATTTTCATGGTAATGTATTTTAGGGATAGAGTTAAGGAACGCCGACAAAATAAATCATCATTTCTCGGAGATCCTTCCTTTGTCAGGACAAGCCTTTTGCACGAATCCTTCGTCAGAAAAAAACTCATGTGCCCCGGCACACTCGGTTTTTCTTCCTTGTCTTCGCACAAAATCTCTGCGCTAGAATTTGATGATTTATTTCGTCACCGTTCCTTAGACAGTAGCGAAGATAAAATATTTTTCATGAATTGTAAAACAAAACACGGACAGGAAAAACTCCCTGTCCGTGCCAAAATCAAATATATTTTTTCTTAATCTATTCGTCCCTTAGAGCATTCACCGGATTCGTAGCCGCTGCCCTCGCCGTCTGAAATCCTGCCGCTATCCAGGCAATCACCACCGCCGAAATACCTGCCAGCACAAATAGCATAATACCAATCGGGCTGCGATAGGCAAATTCCTGCAACCATCCATCCATCACATACCAGGCAATGGGTGATGCAATGGCAAAGGCAATCAACACCAGAATGGTAAACTCGCGGGAAAGCAGCACAATCAGATTCAGACTGGAAGCGCCCAATACTTTGCGAATACCAATTTCCTTTTTCTTTCTTTCCGCAGTAAATGAGGTAAGCCCCACAAGCCCCAGACATGCAATCATAATAGCCAGCACCGCAAAAATGGCGAAAATCGTTCCCTGTCTTTCTTCGGTTTGATACAGACGGGCAAAGTTTTCATCCATAAAACTGTATTCAAACGGAGCATCGGGATTAAACTGATTCCAGGTTTTTTCTACATGTGCAATGGTTTCCTGTAATCTTTCTCCACGAAGGCGAACGACATAATTCCACGCCATATAGGGCGCAACAAAATACACTGTAGGTACAATCCGATTTTTCAACGACTCGAAGTGGAAGTTTTTTAATACGCCAATGACGCGTCCATCACGCAATTGCCATTGTCCGGCATTCCAGTCAGTGATTTCTGAGCTTCCAAAGGTTTTATTAATGGCTTCTTCATTGGTCCAACCCAAATCTTTAACGGCAGCTTCATTAATGATAAATCCTTCTCGGGCGTCGGTGGGGAAATCACGGGAGAAACTTCTACCAGTAGCTATTTCCAGTCCAAGGGTCTCGATAAAATCAAAATCTGTCCAGACCGTCTGCATACCGCGTTGCTGGTCTTCAGGAACACCTTCAGGGCGAGCCGTGAGATTGCTGCTCAATCTTCCGGGAGGAACACGCGAAGAAGCAGCGGCATTTACCACCTGAGGATTTTTCATGAGTTCTGTGCGGAATTGATCATAATTTTCACGCAAAGACATAGGCGTCCCGGAAATAATCAGCACATGTTCTTTATCAAAACCCAGTTTAATATTTTTGGAATATTGAAGCTGTTTATACACAATTCCGGTTACGATAATCAGGAAAATAGAAGTCGCAAACTGAAAGGATACAAGTACTTTTCTCAATCCTCCCCCTTTCAAACCTCGGGTAGTATTTCCTGAGAAAACAGTTACGGGTTTAAAAGCCGATAAAATCAGCGCAGGATAACTGCCCGCAATCACTCCTACAAAAACGGTAATAGTCAGAAGGCTGGTTAATAACGACCAGTTTGAAAAGGATAAAGTAAGGTTTTCTTTACCCGCCAGTTCCTGGAAAGTGGGCATGGCCAGTTTCGCAATAATTACCGCCAAAACCAGAGAAATAACAGCCAAAAGAATGCTTTCACTTAAAAACTGTCGAATCAATTGACTGCGATTAGCTCCGAATACCTTTCTCACTCCCACTTCCCTTGCTCTCAGGCTGGAACGAGCGGTAGCCAGATTCATAAAGTTGATACAGGCAATGATAAGGATAAAAATGGCGATAAAAGAAAAGGCATATACATAAGTGATATCTCCTCCAGACTCAAAAGAAGAAATATCCTGAGAATGAAGATATACTTTAGAAAGGGGTTGCAAAACAAAGATAGGAGAAGCTGCGCTCCATTCGGGAAGTTTTTCTGCGGTAAATCGGGCGAGTCTTTCAGTATATAATTCTGCCGTTTTTCCTTCATCCAGCATCACCAAAGTTGTACAATACCCTTCCCCCCAGTTTTCCAAAACGATACGGGAAAATACCTGATCTGCACAATTCATGGAAGCCAGCATATCATACCCAAATTGTGTATTCTCGGGAATTTCTTCCAAAACTCCTGAAACGGCAAAGTCCCGGTCTCTGATCCTCAGGATTTTCCCTATGGGGTCTTCATCCCCAAAATATTTTTGAGCAGAAGAAGCTGTCAGAACTACTGAAAAAGGATCATCCAGAGCAGTTTCTTTATTTCCCTTGATCAGCGGGAAATGGAGCATTTGTAAAAATTCAGGATCAGCAAAGGCAAAGTTTTCTTCCTGAAATTGCTGGTTCTGATATTCTACCTGTGTATTTCCCTGAGGAGCCAGACGGGCGACATACTTAAAATCTGAAAAATCAGCAGCTAATTCGTCCGCCAATCGATAAGGTCCAATGGCCCGCTGGTTTTTGTCTCCGGTTTGGGGATTGGTAATCTGGATGTTCACCCGATAAAGTTGAGATTCATTGGGGTGAAAAGTATCAAAGTTTGTCTCTGACTGTACATAAAGCATAATCAGAATGACACAAGCCATTCCGATGGCCATACCAAGGATATTGATGGCGGTGTAACCTTTGTATCTCCAGAGGTTGCGGAAAGCAGTTTTGATATAGTTTTGTAGCATAATTGGTCTTTGATTGAAGATGGTATTTTTAATTTAAGGAAATACCTGGATAGGATTTTTCATACAACATTTGTTGTCACCCTGAGCTTGTCGAAGGGCCTATTGACTTCTGCATGGTTGAAAAAACCACTATTAAATACTTAGGCCCTTCGACAAGCTCAGGGTGACATTTACATTTAATTACTAATAAATTTACTTAGGCATTTAACCTATTAGTACTGTAAAAGACCACTAAAAACGATGTTGGTGCTAAGTCAAACTTGCTAATTACTGCAAAATCACCTGTCCGTCCTTGGTCACAATCACAATTTTGGGCTTAGTCTTTTGGGGAAGATTTTTGACTTCTTTTACTCCCTGGAGACGTGTATGTGAATTGAACGCTGGTGCACTGGGACTTTGTTTGGTGATAACTAAATCCTGAGGAAGATGAAATTTGGTTTCTTTTGAGTCAATATCCACTTCATAGGAAGATTTATTTCCTGTGGCAATTTTAAAATCGGTCAGTTCACCAAACAGATTCAAATTGGTAAGATTGGGCGTAAACCCTTTGATGTCCACATCTCCATAATTCAGTGATAAATCGCCTTTTTCAGAGAGGTTAGCGACTTTTACTTCAGAATATTCTTCATCCATTTTCAAATAGGCCACATCACTGATATCAAACTCATTATGCTTGTGAGAAGAGATCAACGAATCTGCTTTATCAATCTGGAATTCAGAATAGGCGCTATAGATATTCAAATGATTGGCACGATTAACGTGAAGATTGGATCGATTGGCTTCCAGATAAGCCTGGTTCAACCTTTGTATAGAACCAGTGATATAGTTAAAATTGAAATCTGCCGTACCTTTAATTTCTCTGATATTCACTTTCCCGTGACTCAAAACCAGAGAAACCGGACTTTGAAACTCATCCATATACAAATCCCCAAACTGCTGATTGACAAGTAGAGAAGCGTCTCTGGGCATGGTAATGATATAATCCATGCGATATTTATCGGTTTTTCCTGCCAGAATGGGATTGTTCTCAGAACCGGGATTTTTATCATCAAAATTACCGGTATTGGTTTTTAACTCCAGTTTATTTCCCCTTCGTGTAACATCGACTTCGACATTCTCAAAAAGAGATCGGGCTAATACCTGATCATTTCCTTTGACAATAATAACCGCCTTCACCATCACACGATGATTATCCCAGAGCTGAATTTTGATATCGCCATTCTTATGAATTACGGAAACTTGCCCACGGGGTCCGATCTCAAAGTTTTTCAGAATTTCCTTTTGAACACCCTGTGAAAACAGTAAATCGGGGGACAGGCATACAAAAAGTATGAACAGGTTAAGAAATTTGTACAGACTTGCTGGTTTCATCACTCTTTCTGACTTTACGGAGGAGTTTTTTCAACTTTCGTAAAATTTTGAGCTTCATCTCATAATTTTCAATCATTGCCTCCACCAGGTACTCGTTTTTTCCTTCGCTTTCTATCAGTTCCAAAAACTCTTGATTAGATTTTTCAATCTGCACCAGGTCATTTTGCAATTGTCTTGCAAATTCAAAGGATTCCAGGTCATACTTCTCCAGGTCAGAGAGTTCCTCTTCATATAAAGAGGTATAATATGTATCGAGCTCTGCAATTTCTTTATCAACAAATTGCTTTTCTGCCGGACCTGAAGACTGAACCTTAATCCCTACAATAAACAACATAATGGTCACAGAAGCAGCAATACCCATTAGATAACGGCTCCAGTCGGGGGTTATTTTCCGAACCCTCGGCGCTTTGGCCAGTCTGCGCTCAAACCGCTCAAGATGCCCCGGAGGCGGCTCGTGCAGATCCAGGGTTTCTCTGGTTTCTAATATTTGACTGAATATTGGGTCTTTCATTTTCTTTGCTTTTGGTCAGTGTGGAAAGTGTATCTGTCCCTAGTTTATGAGCGAGAATATCTTTCAATTTATTGCGCGCCCGATTAAACTGAGACCTTGAGGTAGATTTTCCGATGCCCATGATCTCAGCAATCTCTGCGTGATCATACCCTTCGATCAGATAGAGCGTCAGAATCACCCGATAACCATCGGCCAGTTCCTGAATGGATTCGAGGATTATCTCACGAGAAACCTGCAAATGTCTCACTTTGGCTTCCGTTTGCTCAGGAATACTTTCCCATTGTCTTTCATCAATATCCACCAGATCAATCCGGCGTTTTTTGAGGAAGTTCAAACATTTATTGATGACAATCCTTTTGAGCCAGCTACCAAAACTAGCCCGGCCCTCGAAAGAATTTATTTTTTCAAATGCATCAATAAAAGATTCCTGCATTAAATCCTCGGCCTCCCATTCATCTTTGACAATCCGGTAAGCAGTATTATACATAGCATGATAGTAGCGGTTGTACACCTCTACCTGTGCATGGCGGTCTCCATCGGCTAATGCCTGGATCAGCGCATTGGATATGTATGTTTCATTGCTCAAACGAATTAACTGGCCAAATTCACAATAACAGACAGATGAATCTGAAAGGTGCTGCAAGTTTTATAATTTTTTTATGAATTACTTTCATATCTTCAGATCCAATTCCCAAGTTAAGCAAACACTTTGAATAATGTAAAGGTTTGAATATCCATGAATTCTTTAATTAGAAGAATAAGCCTTATTATTCTGGTTCTGACGTTTAGCATTGATCCAATTTTGGGAAATATCTCAGTCATTAATGGTCTCAAGAATCAGGAGCTTGTAATTGCCGGTCCGGATGACAATTATGCTATTAAAGAGCTGATTATCAGCAATAATGCTGCTGCATCGGTAGCCATTGAGATACGTTTGCAGGATATATACAGCCTACAAACGACTCTTGATACCTTTCTGATTCCTGGTAATTCTATTGATACTATTAACCTTACCCTCGATTTTTACCATATCTATGACCTTAAAATCGTCAGGAAGAATACCAACCAGATTATTCATAAGGCTCAGGGAATTGGAGGATCACGAAAGGTTATTCTCATAGAAGGGCATAGTCAGGCAGCAGGTTTTAAGGGACTGAATTATAACCATTATCCCGGAATTAAAACGGTTATCCTAAATAATAACTCACTGAATTGGTATCAGGCAGTCGCTGATAATTACTCGCAGATCAATTTCATAGGAGGTTTTGCCTTTGGACTGGCTGAAAAATATCACCTTGATCAAGGAGGGGAAAATGTGCTGGTTTATAATCATGCCGTCTCCGGATCGATCCTTCCGGATCTTTTACCTGGTACGCCCCGTTTTGAGAACTTGAAGAAAACAGTAAGCCTGTTTACACACGCTGAAGAAATGGTGCTTTGGATCGGGGGAAATGACGCGTATCAGGACAACCAAAATGGGCTTGTTCAGGATTCAGCCTGGGCGTTATTCCGTCAGAGGATGGAGCTATACAAAGACAGTGTTTTTGAACAATTGGGTATCAAAAAGTTGTTTTTGGTACAGGAATACTCTCCGGTTTTCAGCTATTATCCCGATGCTGAATATCTGACAGGTTATGGGAAAGAGCTGCTCGAAATGCGTTCTGATAGTGTTATCGTGGTTCCCAGCACCAATGGGCAGTTTCTCGGACCCAATTCTGAACTCCAGTC
>JAGQVA010000548.1 GCA_020438265.1 Bacteroidota bacterium | reverse complement strand
TATCTACAAAGGCATCATAAATCCTGGGTATCTGACGATTATTCCATAATTTCTGATGGTTATATACTTCTACCATGCCTGTCCCGACCAGTTCTTTCATCTGCATTTCTGCCCGTGGAGCTGTGTACCAGGAATCCGGATTATCAGGTTTTTTATCCTCAAATTCCCATAAAAAAGCAGCTGTTTCCAGGGCCTGCTTACGAGGAATCGCATTCTTGATGACAATATAACCGTTGTACCGCCAGAAGTCCCAGTCCTTTTCACTGAGGACTCTGAGAGGCATTCCATTAGAACGGTCGTTGAGTTTCATCTTGCTACTTTTGGCAGTAGAAGGGTTGCCGGGAATATCTTTATGTGCGTGATTAGGCATCATTGTCTGTCCCATATTTTCGTGGATATTTTTCCTTTTTTCTGACATAGTAGTAAACCCTTTTACACAAATAAGCATTTAATAACCCTTGAGTCAAGTCTTTCCCTGAAGATTTTCAGGATATAAGGAACTACCTTCATTATTAGTCAATAATGTTCAGGAATATCCATACCTGGATACGAAAAAATAAAGGAATACATATCATGAGAAATTAGCTCAAATTTCTTTTCAACTTCCAACTAGCTTGAAAAAAATATCATAATCGAAAACAAAAATAAAACGCTTAACTTGCCATTCAAAAGAAGCAAAACCCGATTTGACTTTAAGTAAAAGCTATGACTCAGGTAAATATTGGAGAAAATGTAACTTCTTTTAAGAATATTGAGACAGACGAAATGGTAGCGACAATACCTTTGGGTTACAAGGAGGTAGCTGAAAGTTTTTTTAGTGAATTTCCTCCCACTTATGATGAAATTGATCGGGCTATTAATGTTACAGAAGAAGCATTGGAAACAATCAAGGATGTCTTCAATGACTTTTACGAAATATCTACCAGAGATCAATATGCCAATAAGGTCGCTACATTGGCTTTTAATACACTCAAAAATTCAGAGGGAATCGCTGTGCCCGCAGTAGAGGTAGAGAACGTTTTTACTCGTTTTGCCAATATTGTTAAAGGGTTACCCATGAGTCAGGATGTCATACCTGATGATAATTATTTTGCGGCTTATCTGTTAATTATTCGCGAAATTACCCATCACCTCCACTTTGAGCGTGTTGTGTTTATTGATTAAAAGAAAAAAACACGGAGGCACAAAGACACGGAGGAATTGATATTCAAAACCTTCCCTTCCTCAAAAAAAACATCAAAAAAAAAGTTCCACCTTATCATTTGGTGCGAATATCAAAATAATTAAGAGGTATTTAGAGCAAATTATTCTACTCGCAACTCTTAAATAACCTCGTTTTATGAATCTAACTAAAAAGGCTTTATTACTACTCAGCGCAGCTTTTATAACCCTCGCCAGCTGCCAGAAAGAAGACATGATGGATCAACCTGTAAAGAATCTTCAGGAATCTCAAAACGGTCTTTCCGTTTTACCTCCCGGAGGTGGTGTCATGATGCAGGCTTTCTACTGGGATGTGCCCGCTGGCGGAACCTGGTGGACCAATGTAGAAGGCAAGGTTGATGACTGGGCCAATGCCGGAATTACCGCGATCTGGCTCCCGCCTGCTTCCAAAGCTCAGAATGGTGCTTACTCTATGGGCTATGATCCCTTTGATTATTTTGACTTTGGTGATTACAACCAAATGGGAAGTACAGAAACCCGCTTCGGATCACGTACCGAATTGGAAGACCTGATCGATGAGGCCCATAACAACGGTGTTGATGTGTATGCCGATATCGTACTGAACCACAATAGTGGTGGTGCCAAAGAATATAACCCCTTCACCAACGACAGCACATGGACGGATTTTGACCCTGCATCGGGTAAGTTTTTCCGTTCTGCGTATGACTTTCATCCTAATAATGTGGCTCAAAATGATGATGGTGTATTTGGTGGATTTCCTGACCTGAGCCATAGCCAGACCTATGTACAGGATTGGCTTTGGAATCGGAGTGATGGAGTGGGTAAATACTACAAAAACACGATGGGATTTGATGGCTGGCGTTTTGATTATGTGAAAGGATTTGGTTCATGGGTAGTCAGCAACTGGAATAGCAATGTTGGAGGATTTTCTGTAGGAGAATTATGGGACAGTAATGTCAATCTCCTCGAAGGCTGGGCCAATAGTGCCAATAGCAGTGTGTTTGATTTTGCATGTTATTACAAAATGGATGAGGCTTTTGACGGGGGTAACCTGACCAAACTCAACGATGATATGATGTGGAAAAGGAATCCTTTCAAAGCTGTTACATTCGTTGCCAACCACGATACAGACATTATCTGGGAAAAGATGCTGGCTTATTCTTACATCCTCACTCATGAAGGATATCCCTGTATTTTTTACCGCGATTATGAAGAATGGCTGGATCAGGAAAGACTTGACAATCTGATCTGGATTCATGGAAATAAAGCGGTTGGTTCTACCACGATTCTTTATGCAGATAATGACGAATATGTTGCCAGAAGAAATGGAAATCCCGGTTTGGTGGTTTATATAAACAACTCCAATAGCTGGCAGGAAAGATGGGTAGAGACGAATTGGAGCAGTACCCAGATTAAGGATTATACGGGTCATTCCAGCTGGTATCCCTGGACACAGGCTGGAAAATGGGTAAAAATTCAGGTTCCTCCGAAAAGTTATTCAATCTGGTCACCTGTTTAATTATTTTGAAAAAATTAGCGATTTGATTAATATGACGCTGCCGGACCTTTGGACTGGCAGCGTTGTTTTGTGAAGGAAAAATAATGATTCCATAACCAGATTGAAAAGAGCTATGACACAGAGGTACACTGAGATAACACAGAGGCTCACAGAGAAAATAAATCGAGGAGTAATCAGAGATGGATTCCAATTATCTCTCTGCGAACCTCTGTGCTCCTCTGTGAACCTCAGTGTTACAACACATATATATTTTCGGAGAATAAGAAAGGCTACAAATATATTTACATTACCTATTCTAAAATGCCTGATTTATCTTATTCTGCCACTCCTGCTTTTCAGCTGCCAGCAACATTTCGTCCATGACGATTTGCAAGAGATTCCTCAGGATCATCTAACCTTTCAATCTGACAACCCTACCATCGAATTGCAGGAAGGTTCAGCAAAAGCATCATTAAGCGCTGATCCTGAAACAGGGAAACTGTTCCTTCAGCTTAGCCTTATCAATCCATCTTCAGAAGAATGGACCATACGTTACAAAGACGCAGTGATCATTACAGAAGGAAACAGCAGAACGCAGTCCCTTTCCTATGGTATCAACAAAGTGATGATTCCTCCCGAAAGTAATCAGCTGATCAGCTTTCATTTTCAACCTATCAATTCCTATCCGCTTCACCGAAAAATAGATTATCACGGAGATTTAAAAAAACGGTATTATTTCCCGCTTTCTTGCATTCAAGCTCAATCAGGGCTTATCTTAAGTCAGGAGTCTCTCAGATTTTATTTGCCAGATAGTTTGCATGAAAATTATCTGACAAACTGGGGTAAGGAATCATCCACCCGATTATACAAATTTGATTTGAAAGAGACGTTTTCTAGCGGTTATTATCCTCTTTCTCCACCAGAGGTCCGGGACGAGGAAATTCATTTACAAAATATCCACCTGCGATTCCAACTGTGGCATTTTTCCGACACCCTGACCTGTGAGTGGAAAATTACCAATCAATCCGAAGAGGCTGTATTTATTAACCCGAAACAGATATTGATAGAGAATGAGGGACAAATTCTTGCTCCGCTTCCCGCAAAACACAAAGCAGAAGTTGGCAATATGATAGAAGGGAAATGGGTAATTCGGCCTGGAGGGAAGTTTCAGTATCGGTTTCGATTTAAGCCTGAGGAGATACTTAATAATCCTGTTATGTCGACTTCGGGTATTTCGGTGGGAGAGAAAAGGAAGCCATTGTTTTATGAGGATATTTCTTTTTTGATTGATTCTATTTCGCCGCTTTGAAAAGCGGCGCAATGGGATGGAATCATGACATTCTTATGAATGAACGATTCTTATATCCTTCTGGATAAATAACAACACATTCAGCAGAATGAAAGGCCCTCTATCATTGCGCCGTTTTTCAAAACGGCGAATGATAAAAAAAAAATCTACTTCCCCCACTCAGGAACCTCCACCGCAGGATCAAACAACTCATCCAAATAATACTCCCGCTTCAAAGCATCATTCACATAAAAATCCGTAACCAGCCAATTTTGCCCCGTCATGATGCTTTTCCAATCTCCGTTAGGCAATGTCTCATCGGTATGAAGGCGTTCTAAAAAAACATGGGCAAATTCGTGAAACAGCAAAATTTCTCTGGCCTGAGGGCTATGCCTCCACGCAAGGCATTGGGTATCAATGCGAATGGTATTCTGAAAATCCCCGGTCAAATTGCCGAAAGCAATTCCGCAGGCATAGTTTCCATTATTAATGATGGCAGAATCAGACAGTTGAACAATCAGATT
>JAGQVA010000547.1 GCA_020438265.1 Bacteroidota bacterium | reverse complement strand
TCTCCTTTACTTGGTGATGGTCGCTCTTTACGAAAGCGTAGTATATCCTTTCGTGGTGATGTTTTCCGTTCCTGTTGCTTTGATCGGTGCTTTCCTGGCATTGGCTCTGGCGATGGAAGAGTTGAATATCTTTGCAATCATCGGTTTGATCATGCTCATGGGGCTTGTAGCCAAGAACGGGATTCTGATTGTGGACTTTACCAACCAGTTGAAAGAGGAAGGACTCTCATTAATCGAAGCCCTTTTGGAAGCCGGAAAAGAACGTTTACGTCCTATTTTGATGACCACATTTGCGATGATCGCGGGGATGCTGCCGATTGCTCTGGCTTCAGGTGCAGGCGCAGAAGTAAAGAATGGAATGGCCTGGGTAATTATTGGCGGGTTGAGTAGCTCGCTGTTGTTGACGTTGTTTTTGGTGCCTACGGTTTACTTTATTATTGAGAAAATGCGGGTGAGGGTGAATAGCTGGTTTGCTCCGAAGAAGGAAGTCGAGCAAGTGGAGCTGGCAGAAGTATAAGACGCTGGAAATTGCTCGCCTAACATATTGTTATTATATAAATGTCAAAGGATCTGTCAATTTTAGGGTTGGCAGATCCTTTGGCTTTTTCTATTTCAATAACTGATAATCCTGAATCAAAACTTCAGATGGTAACTTCAAAATTTCGGTTAGTTTTCTGACCATCTCCAATGTGAGTTTCTTCTTTCGATTTAGTATTTCTGAAACTCTGCTTTTTCCTCCAATAATTCCTACTAAATCTTTTTGTTGGAAATTCATTTCTTCCATTCTAACCTTAATTGCTTCAATAGGATCAGGAGCATCAATTGGGTAATATTTATCCTCAAAATTTTCAATCAATATAGAAAGGACTTCCGCCTCATCTCCTTCAGGACTATCAACAGGAGCATCAAAAATCATTTCGAGCCTTTCCAGAGCTGCGTAATATTCCTGGTCGGTTTTTATTGGTTTAATGTTCATCTTTTAAATATTTGATGCATCTATATGATCATATTCTGCATGGGTGCCTATAAATCGTATAAAAGCCCAACTCCTTTCATAGTTGAATTTAACGATTAGTCTATATTCGTTTCCTTTGATGTTGAAGACTATTCGATTATTGCCTACAATAATTGCATTTCCAAAAGTCTGCTTAACATCGTTTGGCTATGATTCTAAGCATTCATTTCCTTTTCAACGCTTAATATAATAAGTTCTCAAAAAGAGAACATGTTAATATGTTTTTCAAATAATCATTGAAATTATAGAAATGCAGATTCCCGAAAAATGGTATTAGTCGATTTTATGATACTACATCACATACTCCCCATCCACACTCATAACCGGTTCCGGAATCTCCTCCTCACCCAATGTCTCCATCAAATTAATCTCAATCGTCCTTGTAATCTGATTCAGTGGAACGCCCGTAGGAATATCATCAAAAGGATTCAGCAAAAATTGTCCGATCTGGTGAATGGTCAGGAAGACATATCCAATCAATGTGCCAGCCAGAATGGACCAGGGGCCAATATTGCTGGCAGTTACCAGTGTAGCGCAAATGATGAAAATCCAGATAAAAACCCTGGTGTAATAATTATAAGTTGTTGGAAAAACGGTACTGAAAATACGTTCGGATTTTCCCATCCCATCGCAGAAATTAACCAGCATTTTGTTAAGTTCCATAAACTGGAAACCATCTATTTTTCCCTGTTTGTACAAAGTATTCAAATCTCGACTCTGAAGATTAAGAATCGCATTCGCCTGATTGGAATCTCCCTGAATTGCTTCCTGATCCTCTTCCGAAATGTATTTCAAATATTCTCCCGCAGGTTGTTTTCTCAGTTTTTCTTTGAGAGCATACAAAAAGGCGATATGGCGAAATACCATAGTTTTAAGCAAAGGTTTTTCCTCATCTTCAGATCCAGCCAAAGGGTCATTAAAATAGAGCAATTGTCTGGCCCACGTACGGGAATCATTGACGAGTCCTCCCCAGATAATCCGGGCTTCCCACCACCGATTATAAGCCTGGTTGTTATTAAAACCGATAAAGAAGGCCAGGGCAGTACCCAAAATGGAAGGAATCAGTGCAGGGATATTACATTCAAAATCGGGTATTAATCTGAATAGCAGATAAGTTCCAACACAGGTTAATGTGTCTAAAATGAAGTTTATCCAGGTTCCGGAAATGACCCCGGATATACTTATCCTTTTTGATATTAGCATGATATTACTGGCCTGAAGACTTTTTAATGGTTGTTTTCAGACCTTAGCTATTTAGTGCAATGAAGGTCTGAGTAAACTTTATCCCTAAAGTAAAACAGGTTCCTAAAAAATAAAAATATCTCAGGGATAGCTTGACCAGGTTGGTCCTTTCAAGACTTTTTGTAAAAATTATGATGGTTTTATTCGCAGGAGTTCAAAAGAATTAAGTTATTCAATCTTTAAGGTTATCTGAGCCTCAGAAATCTGATCTTTTTCATCAACAGCCTGGATCGTAAAGGAAAATACACCCGCTTGCATTGGAATGCCTTTTACATTTCCATTACTATTCATAGCAAGTCCTTCCGGTAAATTCCCACTGGTCAATTTCCACTCCAATTTCCCAAAACCATACAGCGCCGTCAGATTTGTCTGATACCAGGTGTTAGCAGAAGCATCCGGCAATTGGCTGATGTTAATTTCCGGTGATGTATTCACCTCAGCAGGTTGAAGCATGACAAAATAGTTCATCGACATTCCGTTACCTTTTTTATCACCTCCAGGTAAGGTAATTTTTCCTTTGGGGAAGGTCTTGGAGTAGACACCAAAATATCGAAACTGAGCCACAACTTCTTCCTTTTCTTTGGTAAATCCCTGAAGCCATTCCGGAATGGTAGACTGATATAAGCGATCAAATTTTTCATATCCAACCATTACCTTCACATCGCGATCCACGGTAAATGAAAGATAATCCTGACTGGCAGGTGTGCTATCGTTAACATCAGTTTTGATAAATGTCAACCCATAATAATTATTCAAACCGCTAAAATTGATTTCTCCAGTAAAGGAATTTGGCTTTTGAGCTGGATTAAAATTGGGTTCTTCGTTGTAGATCATTTTTGAAACCGGAACAGTATGTTGATTTACATCAATAGCATTTGAAACCAATACTTCTTCCGGACGAGGTGCTTTGATTTCAATGTTTATGGTTTCGGTTGATTTATCTCCATCTTCATCTTCGATAGTTGTTTTGAGCTTAAAGCTACCTGCTTTCATTGGTATTCCTCTTAATAAACCATCTGGTAGTAAAGTCAAACCTTCAGGCAAATCAGAGACAGAAAAAGTAAGCTGACCATTGCCTTTCACCGGTATCCAGTATGAATAATAAGCCCCGACTCTGGCGAAAGGCAGGGAACTTTTCATTAGAGCAGGCTCTGTATCTATAACTAAAACAGTGGTTGCTGTACTCGTTTTTCCTTTGTCATCATAAGCAACAGCTTCGAGAATATTATCCCCAGCTTCTGGTTTGATCGCGGTTTTGAAAGGAGAATTAGTCAGCGTAGAATGATACTTTTTATTCATAAACAGATCAACCTTTGCAATGGAGCCATCTGGATCGGAAGCCATCATTTCCACAGCAAACTCTTTATTTTTCTTAGCTTCTTGTCGGTATGTCGGAGTGGAAAAATAAACGTGAGGATATTTATTCCCGTCATTCACTTTGCTATAAGCCCAGCCGATCAGATCCTGGGTACTTGCCGCATGCCACTGGACACCATGACCTACTCCTTCAAAGGAAGTATAGCGGGGATTCACTCCGGTAATTGTTTCTAGCGCTGAATCAAGTACCAGGCCATTTAATGCTCTGGTTTCCCTGACAAACTTGGGCAATTCCCTCGCATGCCAGTCTTCAGAGCCTTGATTTGCCCAAACGGGAATATCCTTGATTTTGTCAAAATCTCCATTAAAAAAGCTCATTCCCATGGGAAGGGCTGCGGCAAAAAGATCCGGGTATTCAGAAATAAACTCAAACGTACCTCTTCCCCCCATCGAGAATCCGGTAACGTAAATTCGGGTAGGATCTCCCTGCCGTTTTTCTACCAAAAAATCAATTACTTTCTTCAAACTGGCAAAATGTTTACTCCATCCCCGATTGGTAGCGGCAGAGATAATATAGGTAGGAATTTGTTGTTCATTTGCTCCGAAATTATGCCACATCCTGGCTGGCGGATCAACGGCGTTTCTGGCACTGGCATGCAGGCTTTTTCCACAACAGCCATGCATGAATAAGGCGATTGGGTACTTTTTCCCCGGTTCAAGATTCGGAGGGGTATACAAAAAATATTCCGTGGAGTCTTCAATTCCCCATTCCCATTCGGGAAAGGGTTTATAATCCAGACCTTGTGCGAAAATAGAAATAGAAGAAAATGATATTAGCAGGGAGAGGAATAGCTTTTTCATAAAACACGTCATTTGATACCTGATCTAATTTAAGCAGTTCATAGCGGAACCTGTACT
>JAGQVA010000546.1 GCA_020438265.1 Bacteroidota bacterium | reverse complement strand
TTCCAATCATTTCTACTGCCTCTTCCATCATGGGCAGAGACATATTATCCAGCATAATTCTTTTTATTCCACCTTCAGCAAGTACTTGTTTTACTTCCTGAAGGTCTCTGGTTTCTACTTCAATGGGAATATTCAGGCCATGCTTTTGCAAATAGGCCTTACAAGCTCTGATCGCTTCCGGAATCCCTCCTGCATAGTCGATGTGATTATCCTTTATCATAATCATATCAAAAAGCCCAAATCGATGATTGGTTCCTCCACCAATGGCCACAGCCCATTTTTCAATATGTCGGATCAGAGGTGTTGTTTTTCGGGTATCCAGCACCCGACAGTTGGTACCTTCGAGCTCTCTTACCACCTGATTTGTCATGGTAGCAATGGCACTCATACGCTGACAGAGATTCAGAACCAGCCGCTCGGCAGTCAGAATAGAACGCGGATCACCCTCCACATAAAAGGCAATATCTCCATATTTCATGGGAGTTCCATCGGAGACAACAGGAGTGAATATCAGATTAGCATCAATGATAGAGAAGATTTTCCCAGCCAGTTCAATTCCGGCAAACATTCCCTCATCTTTGAAAATACACTTGGCTCGTTGAGAAAGGCCTTCAGGAACAGTAGCCAAACTGGTGTAATCACCAGGTCCGATATCTTCCTGTAAAGCTTGTCGAATAATGCGATCTGTTTCGGGGTGGTTTAAGAATTCCATACCTGCGAATTACCGAAACCTTTGGCAAAAGAAAAAGCGGCCTCAAAAAGTAGAAGCCGCTTATTGTGTGTATATGCAGGTCAGGTTATTCAAGTAAATAACCTTGAATCTTTGCTTTAATCTATGAGCCTGATCGCTCAAACTTTAAACCATTCACTCGGTTATCCGACAACACAATAAAAATATTCACTTCAAAATTGCCACGTCCACTTCGATATTCGCATTGAGCGTACATGGTTCCTTCAGCAGTGCTGACGCGGCCACGGTTAAAAGAAACAGGTGGATAATCTCCAAAAAACTGCTTCAGTACATAAGTTGCCTGAGCCTTGCTCAGTACTTGTCTTTTTCCCAGAAGGGTGACCTCGACATGGTCTTTAAAATGCTTTGCAAGTCGGTCGGAATCCCCATCAATCAGACTTTCAGTCACCTCATTCAGGACCTGGTCCGCTGATTGCGCTACTGTTTTTCCTAAACTAATTAAAGAGAAGGTGACTAGCAAAGTGATGGCATATAAGAGTCTCATACTATCAGTCCCTTGTAATCTATACAATACTTCGTTAAATAATCAAGATGTTTCTGTTCTTCTCTATGCCATAACCGTGCCAATAAAAAATAAAAACAGACAATCGGCAGCAGAATACATTCAATAAAACGAGGCGGATTTTCTGATAAAACAAGAATAGAATCACTTAATACAAATTTAATCTCAGGCTGGGCACTTTTCACGATTTAATTTTACCTTTGCGAAATGAAGTCTAAAAAAGTAATCTTAGTGATCATGGATGGCTGGGGAATGGCTGAAGATGATTCCGTCAGCGCCATCAATTTTGCTCAAACTCCTTTTTACGATAATGCTCTGAAAACTTACCCTCACACACTGCTGCATGCATCTGAAACACAGGTTGGACTGCCTGCGGGACAGATGGGAAATTCAGAGGTAGGGCATATGAACATAGGGGCCGGGAGAATTGTATATCAGGATCTTGAGCGCCTGAATCAGGAGTTGAAAACCGGAAACTTTGCTAAAAACCAGGAGTTTCAAAAACTGATTGAGTACTGTAAGACAAACCAGAAGCCGCTTCATCTGTTGGGTTTACTCTCTGATGGAGGTGTCCACAGTAGTATACATCATCTTACTCAAATCCTCTCAGTACTAGCTGATTCCGGAATAAATAAAGATCAAGTCTTTGTGCATGCTTTTATGGACGGTAGAGATACATCTCCTACCGGAGGCGAAGGTTATATCAATGACCTTGAAAAAGCGATGGCAGAAACGGGTACTGGAAAAATTGCGTCTGTCATTGGGCGTTATTATTCAATGGATAGAGACAAGCGATGGGAAAGAGTGAAAAAAGCGTATGACCTTTTGGTTCATGGAACAGGGAAACCTTCTGAGTCTGCTTCCCAGGCCGTCAGGGAAAGTTATCAGAATAATATTACTGATGAATTTATTGATCCGGTAGTTATTACAGAAAACGGGAAACCCGTAGCAACGATCAATGAAGGTGATGCTATCTTATTCTATAATTTCCGCACGGACCGAGGTCGCCAGTTGACTCACGTTCTTACCCAGCAGGATATGCCTGATCAGGGGATGAAAACGCTCCCTTTATACTACGCTACCATGACTCGTTATGACGACTCTTTCAAAGGAATTCACGTCCTGTATGAGAAGGAAAAAATCGTCAACGGACTGGGAGAATATCTGGCAAATTCAGGTAAAAAACAGATTAGAATTGCAGAGACGGAAAAGTATCCACATGTGACGTTTTTCTTCAACGGTGGAAGGGAAGAACCCATGGCTGGAGAGCATCATTTGCTGTGTCCTTCTCCAAAAGTTCCTACCTATGATTTGCAGCCGGAAATGAGCGCCTACGACATCCGGGATAAAATCATTCCGGAACTGGAAAAAGAAGAAGTAGATTTTGTCTGCCTCAACTTTGCCAATCCTGATATGGTCGGTCATACCGGTGTATTCGAAGCAGCGGTAAAAGCCTGTGAAGTAGTCGATGAATGTACAAAGGCAGTTGTGGAAACAGCAAAAGCACACGGGTATTCAGTTTTGGTTACTGCTGATCACGGAAATGCAGACAAGATGAGAAACCCGGATAATAGTCCGCATACTGCTCATACGACTGCCCTGGTTCCGATCTATTTGGTGGACCCTTCTGGTACGTTTACCCTGAAAGGAGTTAATGGTAAGCTTGGAGATATTGCCCCGACGATTCTCACGCTGATGGGTTTGCCTGTTCCCGCAGAAATGACCGGAGATGTTTTGGTTGAAAAAGTTGCAGAAAGTATTTAATTGATTTTTACTAAAGAAATAGCATTGATCTTAAGACCTTCCAGGTTTTTGAAACCTGGAAGGTCTAAAAGAAACTTATCAAATATAATCATTGGGGGAATCTTCCTGATTCCCCTCTTTGTTTCCTGTTCCTCTTCTTCGAAGAAAAAAGAACATCCTCTGAAAGCCCAGGTGATTTCTCAGTTCAAACTGGTAGAAGAAACACAGGAAATTACCTTCCGAAAATCAGTAACTGATCTCGGATCTGAAAACCCTGTTCTGGAAGATTCGCTTTTTTATTCAAACCTGAGTGAAGTACTCCAAAGGGAAACCAGCTACGCTTACGAATACTATTATCTTGATCCTCTCTCTCAGGAATATCTGGAAGTTTCCCGGCAAAACGATACCATTATTGCCCGACTTTCCCCTGAAAATGATAAAAAGCTGGAACTCAAGGAACAAAAAATTCTCTGGGATGCGGATCAGAAAAACATTCTTTTTCTCTATTCTCATGTCCTGAAGAAAAACTGGCTCTACCAACTCGAAGTAGATATTGCGATCCAGTTTGATTCCAACGGTCAGTACCAGGAACATCAGATGAAACTATCCAACGCTGTTCCGCTGATTGGTAGCGGGATTGAGGCAATGGTAACTGGAAAACTCGTGTATCCATGATTGAATTTTTAGCAGTTTTTATCGGAGGAGGAATAGGGAGTGTGATTCGTTTTTCTATTTCTAAGGCTTTACCAACACCTGAAGGCGGATTTCCCTTTGCAACCCTTACAGCTAATGCACTTAGTTGCGTCGTACTAGGTCTGGCCTGGATGTATTTTTCTCAAAAAACCGGCTTTTCACCTGCTGTTCGATCACTCATTATGGTTGGGTTATGCGGGGGATTTTCTACTTTTTCTACTTTTAGCCTTGAGACATTAAAACTCATTCAGGTTGGCCAGCTACTCATGGCAATCATTTATATCATCACATCTGTTCTGATCTGCGTATCCATCCTTTTGATGATTTATCGCATTTTCAACTAATCTGATTGGACAATCAAAAAGATTTTTTTTATATTTAAATATGATAGTAAATCAATTACTAATTGATTTATCCTATTAACCTACCTAAATACCCCAAACTTTATGTTGGCTCCATCTATCCCCAGATGGAGCTTTTTCATTTGGAAGAATTGATATCCGATTGAAGATTAACGATATTCGATTTGTGAAGTAAAACGATTCTAATCAAACATGTCAAAAACTACCACTACCCTACTCTTCTTCGGGATATTATTGATCCTGTCTTCCTGCACCCGACCTCAAGCCGAAAGGGATCCCTCCCTTCCTCCAAATATTGTCATTATCTTCACTGATGATCAGGGTTATGAAGACCTGGGTTGTTTTGGTTCTCCCGACATCCAAACCCCATTCATTGATCAAATGGCTCAGGAAGGAAATCGTTTTACCAACTTTTATGTTTCTCAGGGAGTCTGTTCTGCTT
>JAGQVA010000545.1 GCA_020438265.1 Bacteroidota bacterium | reverse complement strand
TAATCGTGCGAGGTGCGCCATCAACCCTTAATGCATCAGGGTCAGTCAGTCCCCAACGCATCTTCAGCGTTTCGCACTGACCTCCGATCGCATTTGCCGAACCGTGCATATTATGAGTAGCAGTAACTCCTCCAGCCAGAGCCCTGTAGATGCCAATATCCAGAGGATCTACCGCATCGCCAGTCCAGACTTCAGCCGTAACCGGGCTGGTAGACTCATTAATCGCGTCGAGCGCAATATGTGAATGAGCATCAATGATACCGGGCATAACGTGCATACCAGTCGCGTCGACTTCTTTGGCGCCTTTAGGAGCTTTCAGGTTTTTACCAATTTTGCTGATTTTTCCATCAACGATCAATACATCGGTATTTTCTAAGGTACCATTGGTAACAGTAAGTACAGTACCATTCTTAATGAGCATACTACCGACCTCAGGTTGGGCAATCATAAACCCAATCGACGCGGCCAGCATAAAAGTGAAAATATATTTTAACATAATAGAATTCGCTTATGAATTGAGATTAGAATTATTCAGGAGAAGAGGTTTTTTCGCCTTTTACAGGAAAAGAGCCATACGCACCAACATTCATTGATCCATCAAAAGAGTCTTTATCAATCTTGACTTCTGTATCTATATCAAGGGATTCTCCTCCTTCGCCAAAAGTGAACGAAAATGTCAGGATATTGCCCTCAAGAGTCACATCTGAAAGTTCTGTTTCACCCTGTGCTCCCTGAGCAGTCAGAGTTCCCGTTAGGGTTCCTCCTTCGTTTTTAATAATCATTTCTCCGCTGCGCTCTCCATCGGGGGTAGTAGCAGTGTATTTCCAGGTTCCAACTGCCAGATTCAAATTGGTTGCACCTGCTCCTGCAGGCTTTTCCTTTTTAGCTTTGACTTCGAAGGCAAATTTATTTCCATCAACAAAGACATACCTGATATTCGCTTTTTCATCAAAAATCGGTTTATCTGAAATGACCAGATTCGCCATTTTCCCCTTCTCAACAGTACCCATTACTGATGAAACACCAAGCATTTCTGCGGGGGTAGTGGTAAGAGCCTTTAGCGCACCGTCCTCTGAAAGTCCATGCTCAATCATTATCCTGAGCTTGGAAAGGACTTCATTAGGTTTGGTTTCAATGGTGGCAAAACCAAAGGCAATACCTGCCTTTTCAAATTCTGCTGCCTGTGAACAGTACTTTTTAATGGCTTCCGCTTTTCTTTTTTCCAGCTCTGCTTTTTCTATTTCGACAATACTATTGGTTTTTTCTTTTTCCTCCGGCTTTTTTGCGGCCTCTTTCCCTTCAGATTTTTGTTCTTTTTTCTTTTCTGCTTCTGGTAAATCCAGAGAGAGAATCACCTTCGCATTTTGCGATTTGATCTTACCAATCAAATCCCAACCCTCTTTTACCTCACCAAGGATCAAGTCAAATCCAAGATCTTTTTGCAGCGTCATTGCCCGATAGGAATCCAGCATTTTTTCGGTTTTAATGATAACAGGCTGTTTTTTATCAATTACAGGATAAAAAGCCTGTAACGACCTGTCATAATCAGGTCTTACAGTCCCATTGGGTTGAGCAGTGTAGGCTGCTTCATGTTGCATAGCAAATGTGGCTTGCCTGTAAAGTTCGCGCCACTTGGCCATCACCCCAATAATAGTTGCCGGATAAACCCTTGGTCCTCCTACCAATTGGCTAAACATAGCCGTACCTTCTTTCAAAACCATCTCGTCTGCAGATTTTCCATCCAGAATAATTACAGCTCCTGATCCGGGAAACATCCCGCCTTCAGGTACAACCTGAGTTGCTGTAAAACCGGCACTACGCATTGCTTCAATAGATTTTTCCTCTGCATCGATCAGATCCCGAACTTTTCTCTCAGGCAAAATACCCGCCACGTTATTAGGAGGATTTACAGGATCAACATCAGGCCTTTGAGCCCTGTTATTTCCTCCACCTCCCTGGTTGCGGTTTCCAGAGCGATCCTCTGATTTAATTCCTGCATGAGATAAAGCCGAAATAAATCCCGCATAGACATACATAGAATCGCCTTTGATAATTTCAGCTTCGCCAGGAATCGTAAGTCCTTTTCCAACATGGGTGATAAGGCCATCTTTCACAATGACAGTAACACCTTCCAGCATGCTTCCGGGAGCGGTTATGACATTAACACCGGTAATGGCGAAAGTCGAAGTAACCGGTTTCATTTCACTGGCACTTTGTTGTGCCTGTAAGGATGTAGTAAATATAGCAAGCAGACCGAGCCAGCTAATTGCTACTATCCGGAGTAGATAGTTTTTCATGAAAGGTAGAGTTAATTAATCGTTGGTTAAAATTAGTTTTGTAACTTAATAAGCCTCAAATAGTTTCCCAAACGTAATCACTATTTTTAGCAAATCCGCTACGAATATATATTTTTCGAACACCCTCCCCAGCGTATTCCATGCAACGTCCGTCTATGGGAAAAACGTCATGGTATGGAAGCCAAAGTAATCTACATGACCGATGAAACTTTACTGGAGGGTTGCCGACGGAACGACCGCAGTAGCCAAAGGCAATTTTATGAAAGGCATTTTAACCAAATGTCCTGGTTGTGCTATCGGTATGTGAAAGACAAAAATATTGCTGATGATATTGTTCACGAGGGATTTATTAAAGTTTTTAAAAGTCTGAATTCCTATGAAGGAAAAGGATCACTGGAAGGATGGATCAAACGAATCATGGTGAATTGTTGCCTCGATTATTTGAGAAAAACCCAAAGGAGACCTGATCCGCTACCTCTCTCAGAGATAAATGAGCAATTTTACGATGAAGAAATTCTCGCAGGCTTACAAGCCGATTATATCCTGGAAAAGATTCAGGATCTTCCCCATTTACAAAGAACTGTTTTTAACCTTAACATCATCGAGGGTTATCCTCATAAAGACATTGCCAAAATGCTGAATATCAAGGCATCCACCTCAAGGGCTTATTTAACTGAGGCCAGACAGATGCTGCGAAAATCTTTGGAACAAACCTATCAAAAGACAGAAAGGAGGGTGTATAATGGATAGATGGGACCACATTATCAAAAACAAAATTAACCAGTCAGAGCCTTATGAACCCACACTGAAATGGGACAAAATGGCTTCCATGCTCGACGAAGAATTACCCGTTGTACCCACCCGTCCTCTATGGATGAAAAAAGTGGGATGGGCTGCTACCTTTTTACTCATTGGATTTACCGCTGCCACTATTTTCTGGTGGTCTTTAGGGAAAGAAGTGATTGATAAACAACCGTTTGCGGAGATCTTCGAGCAGGAAGATTCTGATTGCCGGGAGTCAAGTCCGGATCAGGTTTCTTCTACAGAATTGAATAAGCAAAATTATTCATCAGACCAATCCAAATCATTAAAATCTGCCAAACAAAATATCCGGAATTTTCCTCCAACATCACCACCAAATAAGACGGAAAAATTACAAGAAGTTCAACCGCTTACATCACCACAGGGAAATTACCGGGGACTTATCGCAGATGTTTCGACTCAGGAATCAGATACACAAATTGCTCATACGAAAAAGCAATCATTACCCATTCCGGAAATGGAAATTCTATCGCTGAGAAACTCAGCAGAAACACCCTGGTTAATAAAAGTAAAAACGGAAAGGGACGTAGCCTCACATATTATTTTACCAGTAGTACCAGATCAAAAATTGTCAGTAGGGCAAGTTGACATCAACCTTACCAGGGCCAAAAACCAGGCGGTGAAAATTGCTAATATTTCGAAGGATGCGATTTCTCTGGCTTTGGGACCCGGCGTAAAGAAAAAATGGGCCAGGCATAAATGGGGAGTAGAGTTTCAATTATGCCTCAACCGTTTACCCAAACGCGAGGCTTATTATGGAACGCTGGAAGAAGTTTTTCTGTATTCCTATACTCCTATCACCCCCGGAGTTGCTCTGAATGTTCATCGCAGATTTAACTCTCAATGGGAAGCCGGAATCAGAGGCGGAGTGGACGGGATATGGTTTCCTTTGGAAGCAACTCCCTCAGATCCCGGGGATTATACAGAGATTTGGGGAACGGCTTACGAAGTTTCTCTATTCGGGAAAAGGCATTTTTTAAATAATCCTGAAAAACGATTCCGCCCCTACGCTTTTGGTTCAGTAGGTACCTATATCATGGATATGGGCCTGGGAAGTTTTCAGGAATTCCAAATTCTGGATGAAAATCCCTCCAGCTGGGGCGCAAGAAAAAAAGCCCCGGAGGAGTCGGCCCTGGAATTTTTAGCAGAATACGACTACCAGCCCATACAGTATAATTACCTCACCGGGGGCGCCGGACTGGGAACAAACATCAGGCTTTACCGTAGGTTTAGCCTCAATTATCAGGTTGTGCTTTGTGGTAATATATTGCTAAGCGAAAATTCTTCCCCGGATGTGGGCGGGTATTGGGGATTTAATCATCAATGGAAACAATCATTCGGAATGGCCATTTCATTGTAGGGACAACGCATGCGTT
>JAGQVA010000544.1 GCA_020438265.1 Bacteroidota bacterium | reverse complement strand
CATTGCCGGGCTGAGTATCAAACCTGATTTTTTAGTGATTGATGGCAATCGCTTTCGCCCCTACCCGGATATTGAGGATGAATGTATCATCAAAGGGGATGGAAAATATCTGAATATTGCTGCGGCATCCATTCTGGCCAAAACCTACCGCGATGAAATTATGGAGATGCTGGCTAAGGAGTTCCCTTCCTATGACTGGGAAAGCAATAAAGGCTATCCTACTCCGGCGCATAAACAAGCCGTTTTGAGGCATGGTACGACGAAGTATCATCGCAAGACTTTTAATTTGTATCCTACTTTGACTTTGTTTTAAGGAGATTAACATTCAACACGGGGACACTGAGGCACAGAGGGAAGGCAGGTAACTTGAAAAATATTAACCAAATTCTGTTCTAAACAGAAAATTTGATAACCACAGGTTTTGCTAAAGCAAGATAATCACTCGTCTTCATAATCACCGAATCAGTCAGTGAACCCGCATTAAACGCGATTCTCTCATTTTCCAAAACAGATTCATCCACATAAAGGTCCAGATCAATGATTGGGCGACCAAAAGGAGGGACAGAACCAGGCACCAATCCCGTCATTTCCATTAATTCATCAGGACTGGCAAATCGGGATTTTTTCGCTCCAAAATAAGCCTTTATGGCTTTGGAATCCATCTTACAGGCAGCGCTGATCACGAACAGATGGAACTGTTTATCTACCTTAATCACCAATGCTTTCCCGCCAATAGCCAGGGATTCTCCTCTTACCTTTGCCGAATCTTCGGAAGTCAGTGTAGGTTCGTGGTGGAGGGTTTTATACGCTATACCGTTATTGGATAATAAGTCTTTAATTTTTTCAAGCATAATCAATAAACATAAAAAGCCCTGATAGGGGCAAAATGCAGAGCATTTAATTGGAACCAGGAATTTTACCACATAGCAACATAGATTTTTTCATAGAAGAAAGAAAACATAGCAATACTAAGGCTTTCTATGTCTTCTGAAATTTCTTTTTTCTATGTTGCTATGTGGTAAAAAACGCACTATCAAACCCTCAAACTCCCATGACCTGGACTGCAATTTTGCGATTTCGAGGCCGGGTATCAAAATCAACAAACACAATTTGCTGCCAGGTTCCGAGCAACAACCTTCCGTCAACAAAAGGGGCATTAAAAGAAGTGCCTACCAGGAAAGACCGCAAATGGGCCGCCCCATTATCATCCCCCCAGGTAGCGTTATGGGCATAATGTTTTGCGTAAGGAGCAAATTTTTCAAACATTTCCCTGACATCTGTTTTGGTCAGCCCTGGTTCAAATTCAACCGTCGTAATTCCTGTAGTCGAGCCAATTCCAAAAACACAAACCTGTCCTTCAGAGAGTCCCGACTTTTCCAAAACCTCATTGATCTCAGCGGTAATATCGTGCATCTGGGTATGCCCATCAGTTTTGAAATGAATAATTTGGGTGGAAATTTTCATACAATAAAATTAAACAAACCCGGCCAAAAAACAGCGAAATCCTCTTTAGGTTGACTTTTTTTTATGAAACATATTCCCATGGCAAATAAATCAACACTTATCGTTACCTCTTCCCTCTGTTTGATTTCCTTCCAGGCCTTTCTCATTCCTTCAGACCAGTTAATGTCATCAATGATAAGAATCGAATCTGAGGGCATAACCGGCAAAAGTTGATCGACATATTTTAGGGTCGCTTCATACTGATGGTTTCCATCTAAAAATACATAGTCTGGCTGATATTCCGATAGATTGATCTGTTTTTCCAGAATTTCTGAAAATTCTCCCGTCAGGACTTCAGCAGTCAGATTGAATTGATTTAAATGTTTTTGAGCCAATTCTGCCAGGGCCGCTGCCCCTTCCATGGTAATAAACTGACCCTGATCCAGGCCGGATATCTGGTATAAGGCAGAAATTCCGAGGTTTGTCCCAAACTCCAGGCACCTTTTAGGTTGGTAATAGCGACAAATCCGATACAGGAGTTCTCCCTGATAATACCTTCGGGCGGATCTTTGGGCGTTGAGTCCTACGGAATATTTGCGCTGATGTCCAATATTCAATCTGGTTCCGGCTCCATAATCCTGAAAAGGAAGAACTTGCTGAGAATTATGTAAGCTTTCGCGCAATTCCTCAATTTCCCTGCCCTGCCAGCTGGTTTTATGGGGCAGGACCTTCGTTCCAAATTCACGCACAAACGGATTCTGAATTCGATCTATACGTTTTGAACACCAAAGAAACTCCAGGAAATGCCTTATCATAATCCCAAGAACTGTTTCGACACACTTGTTTTAAGAAAAAACACAGAGACACTGGGACAAAGAGTAATTGATAATCAATTGTTTATCTCTGTGTCTCAGCGTCTCCGTGTTGAAGTTTCAGGCTTTTATGACAAGCCTTATTTAGTTGAAAATAGTCTACCAACCGATTACTGGCTGGTTACTTTATAATCAAAAACGATATAATCTTTCACATTTACTCCGGCACCATCATCAAATACTTTGGTAATTTTCATCACCGCAAATTGTGGGAAAGGAGACTTGTTCAGACGAATAATCACATAATCGCCCACTTTCAGCACAGGTGTTTTACTATGATCAATCCGGGAATCGAAAGGATCAGAATACCAGGCCTGATAAATGGTTTCATAGGTTGCTTCCTCATAATTAAAACGGGTAGCATCAGTCATGACAAAGACAGAGTCTTTACCAAAAAAATCATTATTAGGCGAATAAAGGGTCGGAGCCCATTGTCCCTGGCCTGTTCCTGAATTTTCCTGGATATCCAGATCAAGCGTATTAGCGGATTGTCCGGGTTTTGGCATCGCCTTTCTTGAAGTAAAATTAAACGCGTAATAGGCATTGGCCTTACGGTTGAAGATGGAATCTTTTTTGTATTCCAGCACCTCATAAGGAGACGGATCAGGAGGGGTCGGAATGACCGTAATCCAGAAAATTGCTGAAGAAAATGCGCCTTTGGAGTCCACTGCGTAGCAGGTGTATCGAATCTTGTAGTAATTTCCCAGTGAGGGAACATCATCCGTATACACATATTCAATATTGCTACCACTGATTTCCTCCTCAAACATGATCACATCACTGCCGAGTAGATTTTCATCCTGGTCATAAATACGGCCTACCACCCGAAAAACCTTAAGGGCTTCGTTATCAGCCATTTGAAACGTAATATTGAACTCTTGTCCTGCCTGCAGATTGATTGAATTAGAGGTAGGAGCAATCAGAGTGATGGCGGGATCTTCATCAGCCGGAATCAGCGGACCAAGATTCTCCTCACAGCCGTTTAATAGAATGGCTATGAACACGCCACTTAGTAATAATTTAAAGAATGCTTTGGGGTATTTCATCATTTGCGAATTTGACGACGCTAGAATACAAAAAAAGCCTGATTCTACAAAACTGGCATAAATTCTGATCTTTATTTTTGGACCATTATTTCAAATTACGAAAAAAAATGAACAAAATATTTTTGGTATTTATCAGCCTTTTTGCCGCTTTAGTTGTATTGCCTTCATGTACAGAGTCTCAGGAAAAAGAAGCCCGTACTGAAAATGTGGATGAGCCAATCTACACACAAGATTCTGCTGATACAGAGGCACTTATTGATTCATTGAGCGCAGAAATGGATGACAGTTTATCCTTCGAAAATATGGATGAACTCAATGAGCTCGAAGAGATGGAAGTAGAAAGAGCTGCCGAAAGATTTGCAAAAAGTACTCCCGAAGACTCTGATACTCCTGACATTATTGAACTGGAGGAAAATAATCAATAAAGTTTTTCTTTTCATTAGTCATTCGTTTTCGTGAGGAACCTCTTATTATCGGCACAATAATTGAGGAAATTCAACTGGCTTTCCAATAAAAAGCCAGTTGAACCTAGCTTGACGAACACTACTAAATAATTTGATTTTGAAAACCCAATTCTCTCATACCCATACAGTTGAAACGGCAAACTGCTATTTCTTTTGGGAGCCAGAAGGTATTTTGAATCTGGTTTCTAAACCTAATTCTCATACAACCTTAGAAAGGGCTATCGAGGAAAATGATGCCGTTGTCGAACTCACCAATGGGCAACCCACTCTTTTAGTAGCTGACATTCGTAACCTTTCATCCGTTTCTTCAGAAGCCAGAGAGTATATTGCACAGCCCGAAATTGCGGGTCTGTATAAAGCTGTAGGAATGATTGTGGGTAACGTATTTAGCCGGGTAATCGGCTCCTTCGTACTGGGGTTTGTGTCCAATGGGTATCCGGTTAAGATGTTTACCAATCGGGAAAAAGCTGTCAGCTGGTTAAAATCCCTGGACCTTTCCTGAATCAGGTATTCTCACTTCCCCCTTCTGTTTGTTAATAATTTCTTGCTAACTTTGGCTAAGGAACGCTGACAAAATAAATCATCAATTCTTGTTTGATATTTTGCACGAATCCTGCGTCAGAAAAACCTCGCTTGGCCCGCCAAACTCGGTTTTTCTTCCTTGTCTTCGCACAAAA
>JAGQVA010000543.1 GCA_020438265.1 Bacteroidota bacterium | reverse complement strand
TTTTTATTACGACTGAAAAAGAAGCTGAAAGCAAAGCAGAGCAATTTCGCAGGTATATTGAATCACCTGTTTTGACAGATATAGAAGTGAATTTTGAAGGAATGGAGGTGTATGATGTTTCTCCGCCTTCTATTCCGGATGTTTTTGCCGAAAGACCCGTGATTCTTTTTGGTAAATATAAAGGCAAACCTGATGGAAGAGTTACGCTGCTGGGAAATTCTGGCGAGTATCGTTATAATCAAAACCTTGAAGTGAGCGGAATTCAGCCTTCATCGGATCATTCGCCTTTGCGTTACCTGTGGGCAAGAGATAAGATAAAGACGCTTTCGGATTTTGTTCCTGAGCACGAACGCACTGAAACACAGATTAAGGAAATTACCCAATTGGGGCTGGAATATAATCTTCTGACGGAGTACACTTCTTTTATTGCGGTGGATAATGAGGTTAGGTTGGAAGAGGAACTTCAGATTACTGGTATGCAGGGCGCTGTGCCTGAGCCGCATGAATGGGCGTTGATTGGTCTGGTATTGGCGTTGATTGTGTTTATGTTTTATCGGAATGGGTGGAAGTGGTAGGGATTATTTCCACTTTTTTTGAAAAAAGTGGAGCAAAAAACGGGGGAATATTATGCGACGCGCCAATCCCCCCACAAGCGCCATATTCCCCGGTCCATCGCGCCGAGCGTAATTGCTCCCATTCATACCTTCGGTATGGTGAATTAAGGCACATGTTTAATTACATTTTCACTTGAAAACCTTCAATTTATCATTATTACAAACCCCTAAAGCGATCATCAGCCTCATGCTGCTGGCTTTGGGGGTTATTTGTTTTCCTTTTGTGAGGGATTATCTTGGGCCTGATTTTTCGATAGATCAGATCTGGTTATTATTTATTCCGCTGATCGTGTATGTGCAAGATCCTGGGCAGCGATCGTTGAGATATGGATGGTTAGCAGGGGTTAGTCTGCTGGCTTATCTGATTCTGGGAGCGCATGTATTTGCCTATTTTGCGGCTTGTTGTACCATTTTCCTTATTCTGGAATCGCAACTGGGAAAATTAAACGAATTGTCTGCGGTGGCAGTGATTCTGATTACTCCTGCTGTAACCTATGTGTTTGATATTTTTGGATTTCCCATTCGCCTGAAGTTGACACAAATTGCAGTAGGGGTATTGAATCTTTTTGGAAGTGAGGCCCTTGCCCAGGGAAATTTTATTCTCATTGATGGAAAGGAATACAGTGTGGATGCAGTCTGTATGGGGTTGAATATGTAGTTACAGGGCTGATTATTAGTCTTTTGCTAATTGTTTTTTGGGAGAAAAGGCAGAAAAGGATTCTTCCACGAATGCTTATTCTCTTTACTTTGGTTCTCACTTTTGGGCTGGTCATTATCGCTAATCTGTTTAGAATTGTTGCTTTGGTAATAACAGGTTTTCCTCCAGATTCTTTTGGCCATGAGCTGATAGGACTCGGTAGCCTGGGATTGATCGTGGTTTTACCGCTTTGGTTTTTGATAGAACAGGTTGTCAGGCGAAAAGGGCAACAAGCCATTCAAAAAGAACCTAAAACCCTTCATCAGGGGTGGAAATTCGGTTTGCCTGTAGTTCTGATGATGATTCTTATATGGGTCAGAGCTGATATTCAAAGCCAGAAAAAATGGCCTCAGGACGAGCGTTATGAGCAAATCCAGCTTCCAGGCTTTCAGAAGGAAACGCTTCCGCTAAACATTATGCGGTTTACCAGGCGAAATGTATTGGTTTATCTCAAACCTGGCAATGGCGCATTCCGGAGAGGACATCATCCGGCAGTTTGCTGGTCGGGTGGAGGGTATGAAATTACCAGGGAGGAAGTTTTGGAAGTCAATGGTCATCAGATTGTTATGGCGGAGATTATCTCTGATTCGGAAAGGTTATTTACCGCATGGTGGTATGATAATGGAGAATATATTACCGTAGATCAATTTGACTGGCGCTGGCGGGTAATGCGTGGGGAAGCGGATTTTTGGATGGTGAATGTGAGTTCGCCTGATCCGGAGCGATTGATGGTGGAAATCGGGTATTTGATGGAAGAAAGAGGTTTTTTACCTTGAAACCAAGGATTTAGCTATTCGGTTAAAAAAATCATCAATATGAATGCAACGGAAAAATCAGTTATTCATCAAAATTGAAAACCCCAACGTGATACATTCCCTTTAATTCATCCTCTTCATTATCCGTTTCCTCTACTTCCTGAATAATCAGAGATTGTTTATTGACGGCCTCAATTTCATATTTTCGGATAAATTCGAGGGCTTCTTCCTTTGTATCGGCAACGACACCATAACTACATGTAAAAGGCAGTATATCACCTTCATAGTCCAGTTGTCCGCTAACTGTCAGGTAGAATATTTTAGAATCTTCAGAATCAACAGGCTCAATCGAACGGCTGAGAAAAGGTCCTTCAGCATTGGTGCGATCAAATTCTATTGCCTGGCGAAGGTAGTGTTTGGCAGGCTCATTTTGTTCTTCAATCCAGTAAGCATTGGCGATATAAATACAAATGCTGGCCATTAAAATCGCTTCAGCCTGATTTTCAGGTGTTTGCAGAAATTCAAGCTCTTCTTCAGCCATTTCAATGATCATATCATTTCGGCCAATTTCATCCAAAATTCGTACCTGAAGTTCAAAAGCCTGGTTGATTGCGTCGGGATGCTCAATTTCCTGGAGCGTATTGAGCGCCATATCCAGGTTTCCTTCCCGATAATAAACGATTCCCTTATTTATTTCAGCCCAGTGTTTTTCCGCTCCTGGCAGATTTCCTGCTTTAATAAAAGCGCGAATCGCTTCAGGAAATTTCCCTGTATCAGAGAGAAAATTCCCTAATTGAAGGTGGAGCTGCCAGATATCGGGATGTTGCTTAATTCCTTCGTTGAGAATGTTGATGGCTTCCTCCCATTCTTCCTGCATAGCTTTGACCATAGAAGTGATCCGATAACCAGTTTCTACCTGATGATTCTGGAGTTTCAGACCAATTTCCATTGCACCTTCGAGGTCTTCACTTCCAATAAGCTCCCATGCCTGGTCGCTCAATTGTTCAATTTCTTCGAGACTAATGTTCATATAAGTAGTTTCGCAGGGCTGAAATTACAAAATCTTTAATAAAACTCTATTATTTTCGTTTCGTACATAGTTCGGAATTATATAAATAGAGGAAACAGAAATGAATAACCATTAAAAATGAAAAAATTTCTTGTTCTATCTTTTATTCTTATTATATGTTATTGGGGCAGAGAATGGATTCTGGGGTGGAATGACTCTGAAGATGAGAACGCTCAGAATCATACTGAAATCGTAGAAGAGAAGAAACCTTCCGAAGCTCCCGATATAGATGAAATCCCTCCAATCAAAGAAAAAGAATCTCCCCGAACCAAAGATTTGCCCAAATCCAAACTGGAAATTCCTGAGGCTGATATTGATTTGGAGGAACTTATCGATTTTGCCCTTTCTCTTGAAGGATCACCTTATAAAGCCTCTGGAAATACACCTGATGGATTCGATTGTTCTGGTTATATTGGATATGTGTATCGGGAAGTGGGGATTAAACTGCCCCGTTCAAGCGCAGCATTGGCGATGTACGGCAAAAGAATGGATTATCAGGACATTGCGCCGGGAGATTTGCTATTCTTCACAGGAAGTAATATGGGTTCCGGGCAGATTGGTCATGTAGGGTTGGTTTTGGAAGGGGAGGAAGGCGAAGTGAGAATGATTCATGCTTCCACCAAACGAGGAATTGTTATTGATGATGTGGAAGAAATGCAGTATTTTAAAGACCGTTACATTACAGCAACCCGTCCATACGAGAAAAAATCCCGTTGACCCGAAAAATTTAGATTTTGATTGAATCCTATCCATGGGTTTTGTAATTTTGAATCATAGATCTTTCAGATAAAATACCTCTATACAGAGGATTAAACAATATCCTGCATGAATGCCAAACTGTAAATTGAAACTAACAGTTAAAACAATTGGTGAAATGCTCAAAGTGTCAAGGGCGGGCCTCAACCGTTGACTTGTCCGGATTCCCTTCGGGGACAGAGGATTACCGAAATACTTTGGCGTCTCCATATGTGTCTATTAGGGGTTTCAATAAACCTCCTGGCGTTTGTGCGGGTTTTTTTATTTAGCTTTTGGCTGTTTGCTATTAGCCTTTAGGTTGTTCTTGTAAAAAGCAAGAAGCTAATGGCAAAAAGCTAAAAGCCAAAATCTATTTCTATGGCTGTCAGAGTTGGAAGGTGGGACTGCGATGTATGTGGACATATCGGAAACTACGGACCACATACCAAGTGTGCTTCTTGCGGAGCATCAAGGCCCGCAAATGTCAAATTTTATCTTCCTAAAGACGCAGAAATCGTTACGGACAAAGAGCAACTCAAAGAAGCGCGGGCGGGAGTTGACTGGATTTGCGGCCATTGTTATTCCCAAAATAAAGCGAAAGATACAGTTTGTAATTCCTGCGGTAACCCCAGAGATGAATCCAGTGA
>JAGQVA010000542.1 GCA_020438265.1 Bacteroidota bacterium | reverse complement strand
GGTGCTGACGGAAAAGACAAGCGCAGAATTGGGTATGAATTGGTGAATAAACTCAAAAATCACTTTGGCTCGCAGGGATTTCTGCATCTGGGACAAGGGAAATGGTACCCCGGAGAACCACTACCACGATGGCAATACGCTGCCTATTGGCGTAAAGACCAAAAACCTATCTGGAAAAACGCAGCATTATTGGCTGATCCGAATAAGGAATATCATTTCCAGGAAGAGGACGCAAAGAAATTTCTTCAACGACTGGCTTATTATCTGGGCGTTGCGGAAACCAACTGCCTTCCGGCTTATGAAGATGTTTTTTACTTTTTGTGGGAGGAAGGAAATCTTCCCGTTAATATTGATCCCCTCAATATTGACCCAAAGGACAAACTTGAGCGAAGAACCCTCGCAGAGCTATTGGATCATGGACTTAACCTTCCAAAAGGATATGTTTTGCCAGTGAAATATAACCACGCTTCTTCTCTTTGGGAAAGTTGCCGTTGGCAGTTTACACGAAAACATTTATTCCTCATCCCTGGAAATTCCGCTATCGGAATGCGCCTGCCACTGGATCGACTTCCGTATATGTCTCCCGGACAAATAGAAGAACCTGTTGAAGCTGATCCGCTTGAAAAATTGCCTGATTTGCCAGATGAAAAAAAGATGGAAAATACCATCTCACAGAGGCAGGGCCAGGAAAATGAATTGACTCTCAGGTCTTCTAAATTGGTGGTCGAAGAAGAATCTGAAAAACCGCAATTTCAGCCTGCGTATCAGATGCAAACCATTAAAACTGCTCTTTGTATCGAACCCAGAGGTGGAATCCTGTATGTGTTTATGCCTCCTTTAGAGACATTTGATATTTATCAGGATCTCCTTTACACAATTGAGAAAACAGCTTCTGATTTAGAAATTCCCGTTATTATTGAAGGATATCAACCACCTTTTGATAATCGGGTTGAAAAACTGGTAGTGGCTCCTGATCCAGGCGTAATTGAGGTCAATATTCATCCCGCTACGAAATGGAGGGATATTGTTAGCAATTATGATATCCTTTTTGATCTGGCGCGTTCCTGCCGTCTGGGTACTGAAAAGTTTATGCTGGATGGGAAACATACAGGAACCGGAGGCGGGAATCACGTTACCCTTGGGGGAAAAACCCCTGCGGATAGTCCCTTTTTACGTCGCCCGGATCTGCTGAGAAGTTTTGTGAATTTCTGGCAAAATCACCCTGGGCTTTCCTATTTGTTCTCTTCTGCTTTTGTAGGACCAACCAGTCAGGCTCCCCGTGTGGATGAAGGGCGGCAGGAAATGTTGTATGAGCTGGAAATTGCGTTTGATGAACTTGATCGTCACGAAAACCCGCCACATTGGCTGGTTGATCGCCTTTTCCGCAATTTGTTGATTGATCTTACCGGGAATACCCATAGAGCAGAATTTTGCATTGATAAACTGTTTAGTCCTGATTCTCAGTCAGGAAGATTGGGTATCGTCGAAATTCGCGGTTTTGATATGCCTCCGCACCGGCAAATGTGCCTGAGTCAGATTTTGCTCATTCGCTCTTTGGCAGCTGCTTTCTGGAAACAGCCTTATCGTCAGAAGCTGGTGCGATGGGGAACAGAGCTGCATGATAAATTCCTCATTCACCATTTTGTGAAAGAGGACATGAAAGAAGTGGTTCATTATCTCAAAAATCAGGGCTTTGACTATGATCTGGAATGGCTGGCACCATTTTTTGAATTTCGATTTCCTATTTTAGGACAAGTTAATCTGGGGCCTGTCAAGCTAACCATTCGTGCAGGAATAGAACCCTGGAACGTCTTGGGAGAAGAAATGAGCAATACAGGTACTGCCCGTTTTGTAGATTCTTCCGTAGAGCGTGTGGAAATTGTGATCGAAGGCATTGTACCGGAAAGGTATAAACTGCTTTGTAATCAGGTCATTGTACCGCTATCCGAAACCGGAACCCGTGAAAAATATGTAGCGGCCATCAGATATAAAGCCTGGAATCCGCCTTCTGCACTTCACCCAACCATTGGCACGGATGTTCCTTTGGTTTTCGATATTTATGATACCTGGAATAAACGCTCGATTGGCGGTTGTACCTATTATGTCTCTCATCCCGGAGGGCTGAGTTATCACACCTTCCCGGTCAATAGTTATGAAGCCGAATCACGGCGTGGCAACCGCTTTTGGGAGTATAATCACACTGCCCGTTCCACCGAGCAGATTGTGAATCAGGCTCAATCTGCTACGCAAAGTACCCGATACGTCTCGAAAGAATATATTCCAGTGGAGGCGTTTCCTGTTACTCAGGTAGAAATTGATCCGGAGTTTCCTTATACATTGGATTTGAGGAAGGTAGGGAAGAGGAGGTAGGAGTTTTTCACAAAGTAAGCTATTTTCTACCTCAGTGAACCTCTGTGCTGCCTCAGTGGTTCTCTGTGTAATAACTTCATATTGTGTCGCGGAGCGACTGAAAAGAGCTATAACACAGAGATTCACAGAGGAGACACAGAGGTTCACTGAGATATTGAACCATAAAGCTGAATTTAAAATAAAGGTAAATAAATGCCCTCAAAATCCTCCAAAATCACTATCCACATGGTATCCAGCCTTGATGGTTTCATTGCCAAAAAAGACGGCGATATCTCCTGGATGGAATCCTCTGACAGCTACGAAAAAGGAATCGAACTCAGCCCGGAAATGATCGAAGCCTTTCTCAAAAGCATAGATTGTTATGTCATGGGGGCAAATACGTATGAACATGCGCTGGAATTGGGTTGGCCTTATGGTGATGTGCCTGTGAAAGTATTGACTCACCGAAACCTGAAAACTGAGCGGGAAAACGTCGAATTCTGCTCGGGAGATTTGGCACATCTTGTAAATAACCACTTTAAACCAAACTATCAGAATATATGGATGGTGGGAGGTGCCATGCTTACGAAGGAATTTCTTCGTTTACATTTGGCGGATGAAATTGTACTCTCTATGATGCCTGTGATTCTGGGAGATGGAGTCTTGTTTTTTGACTTTATTGGGGAGGAGCAATTATTACATTTGAAAGATGTAAAGGCTTATAAAGATGGGATGGTGGAGCTTTGGTATGGGGTTAAAAAAGGGTAAAACATGAGCCAGTCAAATATAAACTTCGCCCAATTCTACAACGAACTCGAAAAATCCTTACCAAATAGTACCTTTGCCGAAAGAAGAATCTGGGCTTCTGTTATTATTGAGACTGAATTTGAGCTGAGAGAGCTTTCCAGGCTATTAATGGCTGAAAGAAAAATAGCTTCCCGATTTGCCTGGTTATTAAGTGATATTGCTATCCAAAGTCCGGAAGCACTATTCCGGGAATTGCCTTTTTTATTCAAATTAAAAGATAAAATCACCCATATTAACTTCAAAACCTCCTTCGCTTCCTACTGGCTGATATGTGGTATTCCTCCGGAAAATGAAGGTGAGGCCATAGACTTATTATTCCACTGGCTTCAATCGCCTAAAATAAATGTAACGACCAAATCAAGAGCTCTCTTTTCTTTGTTTAATTTGACACAGAAATATCCTGAATTGAAAAACGAGCTGAAGATTTGTCTGGAGGATCAAATGGATAAAAATACGAAGGACTTTGAGAAGAGGGCTAAGAAGATGTTGCAAAAACTGGCGTAACCCAAAACAATTACACGCATGATTTCAAAAGTAAAAGTTACCACGATCTACGAATGTTCTCTGGAAAGGGCCTTTAAAACCCCCATGCTCTGTGACGTTTCCAAAGTGCATACAGGATTTGGGGTTATGCCCAAAGTGACGCATTGCACAGAGGATGAAAACTGGGGAAAACCGGGTTTTAGCAAAAAAGTGTTTGTCGCGAAATCCCTGACCCAAAAAGGCGGTTGGGCTTCCAATGATACAGTCATTGAGCGAGTTGAAAATACATACTGGAAAATAGAGGTAAATGAATTTCAGGCCTGGATGCTGGGTTTTTCAAAATTTGTAGGAGAATGGCAAACCACAGAACTTGAGCCCAATAGGATTTTGATAGAATATACTTACACGATGCACTCCGATATTGGCCTTCTTTACCCTTTAAATTGGCTTTTTACAAAGACTTTCTGGCGCATTTATATGAAACGGGTTTTGGAGAATATCAGGGTTATGGCTTATGAGGAGGAGCCTTATTTATATGATTAGGGGTGAAGAGCCAAAGCCGATCGCATTTGTTTATTGCTTTTTTCCTGTCGCGCGCTTAAAAAAAACGGCGCAATGCAACAAATATTCCCATTCTAAAGAATGCTGAGGCTTATTATCAGAGGATAAGTTGGCCACACATTCAGAAGAATGACAAAGTCTATATCATTGCGCCGTTTTTTAAAGCGGCGCAATGATTCAAATTAATTCTCCCCCTCATATCCAATCTGCATAGACTTGGGCTGAGAGTATCCTTCCGGGAACCAGTATTTTCCTCTTTCATCACCTGTTTTTTCAATTTCAGCTTCATAAGGATTGGCTTTGGCCCAGGGATCATGG
>JAGQVA010000541.1 GCA_020438265.1 Bacteroidota bacterium | reverse complement strand
CACCAATTCCTCCCATTTGTATACCAATAGAAGCAAAATTGGCAAAACCACAGAGCGCATAACTGGCAATGATAGCGGTACGATCAGACAAAGCATGTTCAGCGCGAATGACAGCGAGATCTTTATAGGCAATCAATTCAGTTAACACTATTTTCTCTCCCAGAAGTGTTCCCAGCGTTCCTGCTTCTTCCCAGGGCGCCCCCATACACCAGGCAAGGGGCCTGAAGATAAACCCTAGCACTTCTGCCAGAGATGTATTGGCAAAAAACAGGATTCCGTCAATCATGGCGACCATTGCCACAAAAGCAATCAACATGGCACCAATATTAGCCGCTAATTTCAATCCGTCTGTAGCTCCATCTCCCAAAGCTTCCATTACATTATCTGCTGTCCGCTCCACCTTCACAGCAAGGGTTCCTTTGGTTTCAGACTCTTCTGTTTCCGGGTACATGATTTTTGCAATCACAATCGCTGCCGGAGCACTCATAATCGATGCCGCCATCAGGTGCCCGGCGATTCCGGGAATATCGCTCAACATAGCGACATAAATGGCCATTACGCCTCCGGCTACCGTAGCAAAACCACCTACCATGATGGTCATAATTTCTGACTTGGTCATTCCCTTTACATAAGGCCTTACCAACAGAGGCGCTTCAGTCTGGCCCACAAAAATACTTGCCACCACGCTTAACGTTTCCGAGCCACTGGTACCCATCGTTTTTTGTACCCCTTTTGCAATCCATTTGACGACAAATTGCATCACTCCCAGATGATACAAAACTGCGATCAGGGAAGAAAAGAAAATAATGGTGGGAAGAACCCGAACTGCAAAGTTTATGAGTGGAGTCTCAACCTGATTGGTTACAAATGAGGCAAACAGAAAATCTCCTCCTTGATCAGAAAAAGCCAGGAGTTTTTTAATTAATGCATCAAAAAACTCAAAGAAAGGAAGACCTACTGGCGTCTTGAGAATAAAAAGGGCAAATGCCAGTTGTAGACCCAGTCCCCATAGAACCAGTTTGTAATTGATTTCTTTGCGGTTATTACTTAAAAGGAAGGCAATTCCCAGTAAAACGATAATTCCAATCAGCCCGGTAAATCTTTCCATAGGTAGTTAAGATGTAGGTAAATAGCTTTAAAGGGGAAAGATAAGGATAGAAAAATGAAACCGCCAAAAAATGGCGGTTTTTCATTTGGCAGAAGCGCAATTTTTTCTTTCTATCAAAACTACTTTCTGAATTACTCTTCCTTCAATTCCCGCATAAAAGCCATTGCTTCAGTAAGCCGTTTATTGGGAAACAGTCTGAACACAACTACCAGAATAACAGCTACAACCACGCTTCCGATTGTGTATTGAACCAGCCAGCTCAGGTTAAACTCATACAGATTTATATCAAGGAAATGTTTGGCCATAACGATAAAAAATGGTGCTGAAAACAAGGGAATAATCACCAAAAGACTGTAAATATCAATGATTTCCCAATATCTCAGCCGGGCGAGTTTCTGTTGGACTGTTACGACGGGATCATTCGCATTCAGGGAGAAATAGAGAAATAATCGTAATCCTTCAAATAAAACCCCAAAGAGTGCAATATTTAACAGAATCAAAGCTGGTATAGAATATTGCAAATCAGCAAAATGGGTATAGGTAAATTTCGCTAAAAACTGCAAAAAGAATACTCCTGCCACAATCTCAAATAATGCCTCCCATTTGATTTCAAGCAAACTCGCCTTAATTTTTGAAACACCAGCCTGCTTAACCAGTTTGCGATTGAGCTGCACCTGCTCTTCCCAATTGCCGTCTGACTGGTTCCAGATTTGTGATAATTCTTCAAATTTCATGTTTATACTAATTTTTTTGATTCAAAAAATGATTTCAACGTTTCTTTGATCCGCTGTTTTTTGGTAGCCACATTGGTAACAGAAAGTCCCATTACCTCTGCGATTTCAGGATTTTTACAGCCTTCCAGTTGGAGGATAATAATTGCCTTATCAATAGGTTTTAGCAGGTTAATAAACTGATAAAGCTGATCCAGTTTTTCATCGCGCTCGGGAGAACTTTCAGCGATGTTTTCCAGCCCTTCCTGAAACTCACCTTGTGTTTTTTTTCGGGTAGAACGTTTGCGAAGAGAGGAAATAGACACATTGATCGCAATTCGGTACGTCCATGTGGCGATGGACCATTTGGGGTTATACCTTGGATAGGCATTCCACAGCTGGATAATGATATCCTGAATCAGATCCTTTTGTTCCTCCGGATCATTACAGTATGCCCTTGCGACTTTGGCAATCAGCTTCCTGTAATTTTCCAGATACTCAAGAAATTGATCTTCTAATGACTTTTCTGCTTTCAACTGCTTATGATTTTCGTTGTTTCTTTATGATCATATTCGCAACAAAGTTTCAAAAATCACAGTTGGGGGGATTTTTTGGGGTGTAATTTGCTATCATACTCTCTTTTTTTACTCACTGGAGGCCCCGGATAGCTATCGCTTCCGGGGTGACAGCCGTTGGCTATTTTAAAAATACGCCGAAATGTTCGGCGTGTATCCCCAAATGCTATCGCATGTCACCCCAGACGCGATAGCGATCTGGGGCCTCCTACGGGTAAAACAATAGGTGTAAAAATTGGGGATTTGTGATCTCTATTGAAGGGATGAACCTATAAACTCTCACCTAAAATGAAGTATAGTGCAAAAAATCAACTCTCTTTCCTCTACCGATAATTAATATCGTAATTCGTATACAGCTTCAGCGTACTTGTAATTCTCCTGAGCAGAGAGTTATGGCTTTCAATATTGCGGATCAGCTCATCCTGGGTTTTATTGATCTCAGAGGCGAGCTTTTCATGTGTTTTCTGAAATTCTACCAATTCGCCCCGGGCTTTGTCCTGATCCAGCTTTTTCTTCATCAGTTTGTTTTGCCATTCGTTGAACTCCGCCACTGTCTGGATAAATTCGTCCTTTTGCAGGTCAAAAGTTTCCTGAAGTTTATCGCGGTCTTTGACCATGTTCATGTATTGGCTACGCAGACCGAAGAGAGAATTTCTTTCGTTGGAGTTCGGATCAGAGATAAAAGGATCAATTTCCTTAAAATCAGCATCATAACGCTGATGGGTAATGCGCAGATTGCGATCAACAAAGGAAACGGTTTCACTGAGGTTCATCCATTCGGGTTCAAATCGTTTGACCTGATTGATTAAAGACAGGTCGACGGAGCCGCAACCAGAAGTGATTAAAACGGCAAGGATGATGATGGGTAGAAAAATATAGCCAGATTTCATAACTATCTTGTTAAACGGATGAAATGTACGAGTATTATCCCGAAGGGAAAAATCACAACTGGATAAAGATATTTTTAGGTTCGGTAAAAAATCGCAAAGCGTCAAATCCTCCTTCTCTTCCGATCCCCGATTGTTTTACGCCACCAAAAGGTGTTCGCAAATCGCGCACCAACCAGCTGTTTACCCACACAATTCCCGATTCAATACTGGCTGCGACCCTGTGAGCCCGTTGTAAATTGGAGGTCCAGAGGGTTGCTGAAAGCCCATACGGGGTGGCGTTTGCAAAACTTAGTGCTTCGTTTTCGTCCTCAAAAGGATAAATACTGACCACAGGCCCAAAGATTTCTTCCTGATTTACCCTGCATCCTGGCGCCAGTCCGGCAATGACTGTCGGATTGAGGAAAAAACCTTCTGCACATCGTTCATTAATGGTTGGCGGTACTGTACCTCCACAAAGAATTTGCCCTCCTTCTTCTTTAGCTAAATTAATATAATAAAGATCTTTTTCCCATTGAACTTTGGAAACAATAGCTCCGATATCAGTATCCTCATCCTGCGGATCACCTACCTTGAGTGATTTTACCCTGTCGACGAAGTCTTTGACAAACCGATCATAAATGCTTTTTTCCACGTAAATGCGCGAACCACAAAGACAAATTTGTCCCTGATTGGCAAAAGAAGAACGAATGGTAGTGGAAAGTGCTTTTTCGTAATCTGCATCAGCAAAAACGAGGTTGGCATTTTTTCCTCCCATTTCCAGAGAAAGTTTTTTAAACATAGGCGCAGCTACTTCAGAAATTCTCTGCCCGACTTTTGTACTTCCTGTAAATGAAAGCATCGGTATATCCGGATGACTGACAATGGCTTCACCCACATCAGGTCCGGTTCCATGGACAATATTCAACACACCTGCCGGCAGACCTGCTTCAATACAGATTTCTGAAAGCAGGTAAGCTGTCATGGGGGTAATTTCCGAAGGTTTGGCAACAGCAGTATTACCCGAGGCAATGGCTGGAGCTACTTTCCAGGTAAACAGATAAAGGGGAAGATTCCAGGGGGAAATCAAGCCAGCAACCCCAACAGGGCGACGAAGGGTATAATTAAATCCCTGATCCCCATCATCGTGGTGTTAATGGGAAAACGGGGGATCCGAATGAGCAAATTGCCGAAATTTGGTAAAACCCTTGGGAATATCAACTTCCCTTCCCATTAAAAAGGCCTCCCAATTTTCGGTGTTTTT
>JAGQVA010000540.1 GCA_020438265.1 Bacteroidota bacterium | reverse complement strand
TCGTGGCAAAAGCATGAAAAGACTTATCCGAAATCATACTTAATCCATAATAATTGGGGTCCAACCCTATCCGGTCGTAAGCAAATACCAGCTTGCTTTTCACATCAAAATCACTGGCGTTTTTAGTAGTGGGGAAAAAATTCACAGGATCTGCGAAAACAGAAATATCCCAGTCTGCAAACAGGCCCCCATAAAGGCTGTCCAGAGGCTGAGCGCCTTTATTTTCAACGATATATTCGATAATAATGAAATCGTGATTAGGGGAATTTCGGAAAGCGTACGCATGATTGGTTACTTCAATTCCCAGTGAATTTGCAGCATTCTGATCATTAAAAATGGTTCTGGCCACAAAATCAGCGCGGGAATCAGATGTTAATCTTCTCACCGATTCCACCACAGAGAAATCATTATCCCGACTGGAATTGGAGTTACGGATACGATCTGAAACCTGGGTTTCTGAGTTACCGATTAAAAAACCTCCTTCAAACAAAGCGTTTGTTCCCAGGTTGTAAATGACTCCTATTCCCTGTTGATTATTTCCAAAATCATCAAAACCAAAATTGCCCTGGCTGTTTAAACTGGTAAATAAGTGGTTTTGAGTAATATCTATCCAGGAGCGATTGACGCGAAGGTCGATATATTCATAATCCAGATAATTACTTTCTTCATCTTCATAGCCTATTCTGATTTCAAAAGTAAAATTGGGCGGAACTTGTTCATCAAGACGGATTTTGAAGGTTTGTGCGGAAGAGAAAGATTTTTCTGTTCCAATCGCTCCTGCCAGGAAATTTCCTTCAATCACTTCTACGAAAGGAAAACTGGCAGAAATATCGACAATCAGATTTTGTGTGGGGTCGAGATAATTAATAAAGTTTATCTTTATCACAAGGGTATCTCCTCCTGAAAATTTGCCATCGCCATCAAGATCTGAGGTGGAAAAACCTGTGAGTCTGACTGCTGGGCGAGAAATAGTTGATACAGCTCTTTCCATATTAATCCGCCCATAACCCAGTTTTTCCATATAAGCAGGATTAACCTGATAGATATCGTCGGCCATCACTCGCAATCTTTGCGCAGCCTGAAAACCTGTCATTTGCGGAAATCGCGCCTTGACAATTCCTAATGCTCCGGCTACCACTGGTGCTGCCGCTGAGGTACCTGACCAGCTCCAATATTGATCCTCTCCCCGAATACTGGCAACTTTCCAACCAGGGGCAGAAACATCTACTGAATGATGGAAAGTGGTATTTCCAGAAGCACCGGGCAGCGCACAACAAATCTCGTCATCGAACCGTGAGCTGGCAACAGAAATGGCTTCCCGGTACGCAGCAGGATAATAAACACGATCTGTTCCACTGTTTCCCGCTGCTGCGATGACCACTGCCGAGCGGTTAAATGTAGCATATCGAACAACATCCTGACCAAAAAAACTTTTCAGGCCATTTCCCCAGGATGCATTAATTATCTGTGCACCGTAATCCGCCGCATATACAATCCCTTCATACCCATGACTAATGGAATTTAATGAATCATCAGCTGCTGCCTTAATCGGCAAATAGCGGCAATTAAAGCTCACACCTGCCACACCCAGTTGATTATCTGCTTCGGCGCATGCTGTACCTGCTACCCATAAACCATGTACATTCCCTATGGATGGATTATTGTCAGGGGGACCGCCATACGTATCTCCGCCAAAATCCCAACCCCGATAATTGTCAATATATCCGTCCTGGTCATTGTCCAGCCCATCAATGGGGTCATCGTGGTTTTTCGCCAGGTTATTCTTCAGGTCGTCATGCTTAAAGTAGGTCCCTGCATCCACAATGGCAATGATAATGTTGGTATCTCCCCGTTGAATATCCCAGGCTTCCAGGGCAGAAATCTGACCTAAATGCCACATACCTGGTTGGCCACCCGTCGTATCAGCCAGGGGATCATTGGGCAAATAAAACGGCCGATGGACGTAGCGAGGTTCGGCATACACGACTCCAGGATGTGTCATAAGAAGATTGACCGCATCCTCCACAGAATAGGCAGACTGAAAATCCACTTCATAGATCAGAGAAAGATCAACGAGTTCATTTCCAAATTTGTCATAAGGCTGTGTGGGAGGAGCAGCCTGAGGGAATAATTTTTTCACCCCGGTAGTTTTCAACCAGCTCAGCCGGGTTTGTATTTCGGGGATCAAAACCTGCCCGGGTGTCAGTTGATTTCTGTAATTATCTGCAAATTTGACAATTACCTTCCCTGGCATAAAATCTGCATCTGCGGGAAGGGTAAAGGGGCGGTATTTGATGGGAAAAGGAGCCTGAGAAAATGTAGCAATCAAAGAGAAAAAGAGCAGGTGAAGGATAGTTATTCTCCGAATCATTACCTCTAATCTATGAAATATTGTTTTTTTTTACGCCTTTCTGTCACAATATCTTCCTCAATAGTGTTTTTACCAATAATTAATTAACTTTAACACCTTAAAGTACTATGTCCAATTATATGAAGCAAAATGAATTTTTAAAATACGCCACAGGACATGTGGGTATTAGTAGTCTGACCATGCACGACTACGTAAGTGCAACCAATAAGCAATTTACCTCAGTTCCTAATATTAATGGTTTAACTCCTTACATTATTGAGGAAAGACAGCTTAATGTGGCCCAGATGGATGTTTTTTCCCGTTTGATGATGGATAGAATTATCTTCATGGGTACGGGCATCAATGACCAGGTTGCCAATATTGTCAGTGCTCAGTTGCTCTTTTTACAATCAGTCGACGCAAATAAAGATATTAGCATATATATCAACTCTCCCGGAGGTTCTGTGTATGCTGGTCTGGGTATTTATGATACCATGCAAATTGTCAGCCCTGACGTAGCTACGATTTGTACCGGAATGGCAGCTTCTATGGGAGCAGTATTGCTGTGTGCAGGTACCAATGGCAAAAGATCTGCCCTTACTCACTCACGGGTAATGATTCACCAGCCTATGGGGGGTGCTCAGGGACAAGCTTCTGATATTGAAATCGTCCACCAACAGATTCAAATTCTGAAAAAAGAACTGTACCAGATCATTGCCAATCACTCAGGTCAAACCTTTGATAAAGTCTGGGCTGATTCAGACCGTGATTACTGGATGACCGCTCAGGAGGCAACCGAATATGGTATTGTTGATGAGGTACTAACTAGAAAAAAAACAGATAAAGAATAAAGAATGAGAAGTGAGAGTTGCTCTTTTTGTGGTCGTTCCAAACGCGAGGTTCAGATCCTCCTGGCAGGGTATGGAGGTGCGCATATATGTGAAAACTGTGTCGCTCATGCCAATACCATAATCGAAGAAGAGTTTAAGGAAAAACCTGTCATGAAGATAAACCGGGTGCCAAAACCCCGGGAAATTACAGAACATCTGAACCAATACGTGATCGGCCAGGATGCAGCAAAAAAAGTTCTTTCCGTAGCCGTATACAACCACTATAAGCGAATCCTGAATTCAGGGCGCGACAATGGGGACGTAGAACTCGAAAAGAGTAACGTCCTTATGGTTGGGAAAACTGGTACTGGTAAAACCCTGATGGCCAGAAGTATCGCTCGCCTGCTCAACGTACCTTTTTGTATTGCGGATGCTACCGTACTTACAGAAGCAGGTTATGTAGGTGAGGATGTTGAAAGTGTACTGGTACGTCTGCTTCAGGAAGCAGATTACGATGTGGAAGCAGCTGAAAAAGGGATTGTTTATATTGATGAAATCGATAAAATCTCCCGCAAGTCTGACAACCCTTCTATTACCCGCGATGTAAGTGGAGAAGGTGTACAGCAGGCATTGCTTAAGCTGCTCGAAGGATCTGTAGCCAATGTACCGCCAAAGGGAGGACGCAAACATCCTGAACAGAATCTTGTTCAGATTGACACGACCAATATTCTCTTTATATGTGGAGGAGCCTTTGAAGGGATCGATAGAATTATCTCCAACCGAATTTCGGTAAAAACCATCGGTTTTGCAGGTAAAAATACCCGCAAACTGGAAGAAGGAGCAAATATCTATCGTTTTATTCAGCCTGCTGACCTGCGTAGTTTTGGTTTGATTCCCGAAATTATCGGTCGTCTGCCAGTTTTGACTTACCTTGATCCGCTGGATGAAAAAACCCTTCGCATGATTCTGACTGAGCCAAAAAATTCCATTATCAAGCAGTACAAGAAAATGTTTGAACTGGAAGGAAAAACCCTGGCATTCGATGAAGAAGTACTCGATACGATAGTAAAACGAGCTTCTGAACTTGAGTTGGGAGCGCGTGGTCTCAGATCTATCATCGAAGCAATTATGTTGGATGTCATGTTTGAAATGCCTGACAGCGATGTAGAGAGCTACCACATTACCATGGATATGGCTGAAGCAAAACTCACTGAGGCACACCTGATTGATTTCAGAGCTGCCAGCTAGATTTATTCTCTCAGAATAATCATTATCACGACTGATTTTCTTTCACTTTTAAACCTTCCAGGTTTTCGAAACCTGGAAGGTTTTGGTCAAATAATAAA
>JAGQVA010000539.1 GCA_020438265.1 Bacteroidota bacterium | reverse complement strand
AAAGCCTGGCTAAAACAATTCAAATCAAAGTACCATCAATGTCACCAACTCAGTCCTATATTAAGGCCTCCTGTACGCAAACAGTAGAGTAATTTTTATGCGATGAACAAGAGGAATATTATAATTGGTAATTGATCTAATAAAAGCTATTTTAAATAAAAAAAGTATTTTTATGACAATCGAAAAGGAAGGAACCCCACTTCAACTTATGGGCATAAGTTCTATTATCGATGACGATTTATTCGTAATAATAACTTGAAGATTTAGCAAAAAGCTTAGATAAAACTTGATTTAGCATCTTAATTCAATTGGCAAGATACCGCAATATGTAAAGTATATTTATCGTCATTTTATCATTGTAACTATTTTTTATTCCTGTTAAAGCCTTCTCAGAAAAAATAGAAAATAGATAAAAGTGCCATTCACCTTCCACTTAACCCCAACCAGAAACCGCCCCATAGCCCCCTCAATCCGAATTGAAGAAAACAACCAAATAACCATCGAACTCAAACAATACAGCAAAAGCCCCATCAATTTCTTCCATTCAGCCCTATACGAAGGCATCCAAGCCCAATACACCCGCTTAAGTTTAACTGAAACCAACCCCAGCCCAGGCAACACCCGTATCTGGGAAGGAACCTACAACGAAAACATCCACCATTACCTATCAAACCTAACCCGAGGCAAAAAACAATTACCCCCCATAACCAATCAGGAGACAAACCATGCTACAAAACCAACACCTCAAACAAACACTCTTAACCTATTTGGAAACCTATCAAACGGAACAGTTAGCCAAGCTGAAAACACAACCAATGGGGCTGGAAAGATACCTTCAAATGACAATGGAAGAGATCGAGACAGCCATTCAGGATCGAATGAACAGTCTGATGAATCAGGGAGGGATCACCCTGGCACAGGCTCTGATGCAAGCGGAAAGGGAAATTCTGAGCGAGAAACTACCCGTTCCAACCCATCCCAACGAACCCGAGTTGGGCAGCTAACTATTTTTGAGAGTTCTCCTTCAAATCAGCCTCAAAATAAGGAACCGATTGTACAGCCTACTATTCTCTCTCCTGAAGAAAAACCGAAAGGAACCAATTTTAAGTTTGATCCGGAGGAAGCTGAGAAGCGATATAGCGATCGAATAAAACTCCAGCAAATCACAGAAGCAGTCAAACTGCTGAAAAAACTGGAATCAGAAGATCGACCAGCAACACAGGAAGAACAGAAAGTTCTGGCAAAATTCAGTGGCTTTGGTGGGGTAGCAAATATTGCCTTTCGGGAAGCTGGCGGGGAATTCAGACCAGGCTACGAAACCCTGGCTGCAGAACTGGAAGAAGCTCTCAGTAAAGAAGAACTACACTCTGCCAAACGAAGCACCCCCAATGCTTTTTATACCGATCGATCTGTCATGCAATCCATGTATGATGCACTTTCTCAAATGGGAGTTTTAGGAAATACCATTCATGCCCTCGAACCAGGCTGCGGTATTGGTAATTTCATGGGCCTGGCTCCAGAGGCCTTCGCGTTTGTAGGAGTTGAAAAAGAAAGTATTTCTGCCCGAATATCCAGGCAGCTTTATCCTGGCCATACCATTATTCACAAAGATTATAAGGATACTGAAACGGTTCTACGAGATGATAATCAGCCATTACTGCAGGATGGAGCATTTGATGTGGTTATCGGAAATATTCCTTTTGGAAATATTCAACTTCCCTATCAGGATGGGAAATCTTACAAAATCCATGATTACTTCTTTTTGAAGTCCCTCAATAAACTTCGGGAAGGAGGAATCATGGCAGTAGTTACCAGTGGCTTTACGATGGATAAACGAGATGATTCTGTTCGTAAGCTGATGGCAGAACAGGCGGACTTGGTTGCAGCATTTCGTCTTCCTAATCAGGCTTTTGCCAATCAGGGAACACAGGTACTTACTGATATTCTGATTCTACAAAAGCGTTCTCCAGAGCAGGGAAGAAATACTAATGCCTGGTTCAATACGGTTTCCGTAACTGTCAATGAGGGAAATGAACTTACTCCTTCAGAAGAAGGTGTCCACATCAATGAATATTTCCTGACACATCCTAATCACATCATTGGTGATAAGTTATCCATCGAAAAACAGATGTATGCAAGAGAAAGCCTTCAGGTAAAGCTAGAGGATCCTGCCAAGCTTCCAGAAAGATTAAAACACCTGGTTAATTCTTTGCCTACAGAAATTTATCAGGCTCGTCCGCCAAACGCGCCATCACCACTCAGACAAGCTCCCAAGCAATTGGTGAGCCAAGAACCTTCCCAGGAACATATCCGAGAAGGTTCTTTTCTTTTACAGGGGAGAAAGATTCAGCAAGTCCAGCGGGGAGAAGTGGTCGATGTTATTCAACGGAATAAACCTCTTACCATCGATGGCAAAACCGGAAAGCGAATACGGGATTATATTCAGGTTCGGGATGCAGTAAAGCAAGTCATTCAAACACAGAAAGAACAACTTCCTGAAGAACAGCGCAATCTGGCCCGACAGGAACTTCATAGAGCGTATGATCGATTTGTGAGAATTCACGGCCCAATCAATGCAGTAAAACTCTTTGAAACTGCCAATAGCAAACGACCAGGTGAAACCAAAATCACTCGCCGTTTTGTAAATGTCAATGACCTTCGGGGAGATCCGGATATCTACCTGGTAATGTCCATTGAAAAATATGATGAAAAGACCAATCAGGCTGAAAAGGGAGATATTTTTTCTAAAGACATTGTTTCACCCAAAAGAGAAATTATTGCTGAGAATCCGGAGGAAGGGCTGATCGTTTCTTTGCAGCAATTGGGGCGAGTAGATATTGCATATATCGCTGACATTTGTGCCTGTAAGGAAGAGGAGGTCATCACCAGCTTACAGAATCGGGAAAACCCACTCATTTACTTTGATCCAGAGAAGGAAAGTTATACCACTCGTGAGGATTATCTATCGGGTAATATTCGGGAGAAGCTTAAAGCCCTGGGAAAATTCGAGGGAGATACCAGTTTGGTTGAAATCAATAAAACTGCCCTGGAGGCCACACTTCCTGATCCCATTCCTTATGAACAAGTAACAGCCAATCTGGGAGCCAGTTGGATTCAACCCAAATACATTCGCCAGTTTGCTGAAGAAAACTTCGGGGGAGAATGGAATATTCAATTCATTTCTAAGAATGCTCAATGGATAGCCGAACCTTATGGATACATTTCTATGGGGCAAGAAGGAGATTCTTATGGTGTAGGCAAATTATCAGGAGAAAAGTTATTTATTCTCACCCTGGAAGGGAAATCAGCCAAACTTTATAAAACAGTATCTGATGGTAATGGAGGGGATAAGCGTGTCCTGGATCGAGAGCAAACCTTATTGGCTCGTCAGAATCAGGAAAAAATCCGTCAACGATTCAAGCAATGGGTATTTGAAGATACCGATCGAGCTGAGGATTTGGCCAAAACCTATAATGAAACTTTCAACAGTGTAGTACTGAGGAAATATGAAGGAGACTTCCTTTCTTTTGAAGGCATGAATTCGGGAATTCAGCTTCGCTCCCATCAAAAGGATGCAGTTTACCGAATTATGAGCGAAGACAGTTGTTTGCTTGCCCATGCTACCGGAGCCGGAAAAACTTTCTCTATGGTAACAGCTGGCATGAGTCTCAAAAAGATGGGACTGCGCCATAAGCCTTTATATGTGGTTCCCAATCATATGCTGGAGCAATTCTCCCGTGAGTTTTTAACCCTGTATCCGGATGCGGATATTCTGGTAACAACCAAGCAGGATTTACAAAAGGAAAACCGAAAACTATTTACTGCGAAAGCAGCCACAGGGGATTGGGATGCTATCATTATGACGCATAGTTCTTTCAATAAGGTTGGCATGTCTCCCCAGTATCAGGAAGCCTTTATTCAAAAGGAAATTGAGAGTTATGAAGAACTATTGGACTATGCCCATACTCAAAATGGAAGCAATCGAAGATTCATCAAAGACATTGAAACGGCCAAACAAAACCTGGAAAACAAACTCGATACAGTCGTTGGCCAGAATGCCCGATCAAAAGATCAGCATATCTTCTTTGAGGAATTGGGAGTTGATCACATCTTCATAGATGAAGCCCACGCCTTCAAGAATCTACAGATCCAAACCAAAATGGATCGAATTGCGGGATTGAATACCACTGGTTCAGCTCGTTCTCTCAATCTATTTATGATCACAGAATATCTGAATGAACAGGACCAGGCTGGGATCACCTTCGCCACAGCTACACCCATCACCAATAGCCTTTCTGAAATGTACACCATGATGCGTTATTTGATTCCAGATCAGATGGAAGAGATGGGCATTCAACACTTTGATGCCTGGGCAGCAGCATTCGGAGAAGTAGTTACTCGTTTGGAAATCAAACCCGATGCCAGCACCATTGACTTTCAGAGCCGTTTTGCCAAATTCCACAATGTGCCGGAGCTGCTTCAGCTATTCAATCTGGCCACAGATGTAAAAAGGCAGGAAGAACTGCAATT
>JAGQVA010000052.1 GCA_020438265.1 Bacteroidota bacterium | reverse complement strand
GTGGGGTAATAATCACATTATCAAGCGTTTTTAATCTGTCAGGCACGATAGGCTCTTCAGGGAAAACATCAAGGCCTGCACCCTTAATCTTTTGATTTTCAAGGGCCTCAATCAGTGCATCATAATCTATTACATTACCCCTGGCTGTGTTAATAATAAAAGCTGAGGGTTTCATCAACTCAATTTGTTTGGCTCCCAGAATGTGAAAGGTAGAATCATTCAATGGCGTGTGAATGGAAATTACATCTGCACCTGCTGCCAGTTCATCCAGACTTTTATAAGTTGCCTGATAGGCTTTTTCTTCTTCTTGCGAAAGTCGATTTCGGTTGTGGTACCAAATCTTCATTTCCAGTGCCAAAGCCCTTTTGGCCAGCGCTTTTCCAATTCGTCCCATTCCAATAATCCCCAAAATTTTATTCTCGGGAGAGTTGCCATTAATGCTGTTTTCGCTCCAGTTGGGAATCTGGTTTACCCTTAAATACCGGTCATGCCGGCCAATTTTCCGCATCACATTCAGCATCAATCCCAGAGCCAGGTTTGCAGTGGGAGCGGAGGTTGAGCGAGGTAAATTGGTAACAATAATTCCTTTTTCTTTTGCATAAGTGGTATCCACATTATCATATCCCACTCCATAATTGCTGATAATTTTCAGATTGATTCCCTTATCCATAATGGCTTTATCTGCTGCATGATTAATCGCAAGGAGGGCATCATAATGCTCAATTCGCTCTAAAACCTGCTGATGCTTATTGTAGTTTTTTTCAATACAATCTACCTGATAACCAACAGTATTGATTCGGTCGATAAATTCCTGTGGATATGGCTGGCCAACGAGGATGCGGGGAGTGGTGTTCATATTATTAAAATCAAAAACTGACTAAAAAATTTGTAACTCATTATAAATTAAGTAAAAACAAGGAACAAGAAAGGGATAAGGAAAAAGTTAATTTGCTGATTGTGAGCCAACTACTTTCTACTTAATAATTTCTTGTTACTTGTTTTTACTTTAATTTTTAAACAAAAAAAGGGCAATTCCAATCGGAATTGCCCCTAAAGATAAACGTTTCATTTAAAAATGTAATCCACATTCAGTCTTTTTGAATCCAGTCCATCGCCCCTCGCGACCAGCTCCTGGCCGGGTACAGTGGGTACAGCCTATTGAGCTATAACCTTTTTCTTCCAGAGGGTGGATAGGTAATTCGTTGACTATGCGGTAGTAATAAGCTTCTTCCTCGGTCATATCAATAAAAGGATAAAATCTGACGATCCCACCTTTGTCCCTGAAAATCGGGAGATCTTTCCGGGTGTTGCTCATTCCGCCAATCATACCTGAAACCCAAAGATCATGCGTTTTTTTGAGTTCATCAACCGGGCGAACCTTATTGACGAAACAGCATGAATCTGGTTGGTAAGTCCAGGTATAATCCACTTGTGTAAATTGGTTTTCATTGTTTTTCGGCACAATTGACAGTACATTGAGATTCAACATTTCCGTCAATGTATTTTTGTACCAATGGGTTTCTTTAAAATGAAACTTCGTGTCAATGAAAACGACCGGATGTTCCGGCTGAACTTGCTGGAGAAGATGTAAAAGAATGGCTGATGTAGTCCCAAATGAAGACGTGATCAGCACCCTGTCGAAGTCACGAAAAGCTTCCTCCAGACGCTTTCTGTGGTCATATGGTGAGTATTTCTCACACAGGGTTTTTAGATCCATATAAACGGAATTAAGTTAACGACATTTCAAAGAATCAACCCCAATATTACGAATAATTTAATATTATCCTAATATGTAGGTAGGGTTTGATCTATTTCCTGAGCATAGGCAAGAACGCCCCCTTTGAGGTTCAATAAATGCCTGAAGCCATATTTTTCTTCCAATTCACGGATTACTTTGGCACTTCTTACCCCACTTCGGCAATGAACGATTACAGGAATATCTGTACGAATAGCATCGATTTGTGCTATAATTTCACCTTGTGGAATTAGTTCTCCCTCAATATTGACAATCTCATATTCGTAAGGCTCTCTTACATCAATGAGCTGAAATTCTTTGCCTTCTTTTCGCCAATTCTGTAATTCCTGAACCGAAATTTCTTTTACTTCAGTTTCCTCTACATATTCTTTTTCCTCATGTGGCACACCACAAAACTGAACGTAGTCAATCAGTTCGGTTTGTGTAGGATTTTCCCCTGTTAATGGGTTATTTTCATCTTTATGTACTTTGAGAATTCGGGTAGAAAAATCAAAAGCATCAAAAAGGAATAATCGACCAGAGAGTGGCGTTCCGACACCAGAAGCGACTTTAATCACTTCAAGCGCCTGTACCGAGCCAATGATTCCCGGCAGCACACCTATGACTCCACCTTCGGCACAACTTGGTACTAATCCTGGTGGGGGAGGTGAGGGAAATAAATCGCGGTAATTAGGGCCTGTAACGCCCTCTTTGTCAGTATAGTTAAACACAGATACTTGCCCTTCAAATTGAAAAATGGAAGCGTACACATTCACTTTACCCAGCAATACACAAGCATCATTGACCAGGTATCTTGTGGGAAAATTGTCCGTTCCGTCCGCCACAATATCATAATCTTTGATGATATCCAGAGCATTATCCGAGCTAAGAAGCGTGTTGTAGGTATTGATTTTTATATGTGGATTTAAAGACTCAATCCGCTTTTTTGCTTCTTCAACCTTTAATTTTCCAATGGATTCTACACCATATAAAATCTGTCTTTGAAGGTTGCTGTCATCTACTGTGTCGTAATCGACAATGCCAATTGTTCCAACACCGGCTGCAGCCAGGTACTGAAGCATCGGGCTACCAAGTCCGCCTCCGCCCACAACTAAGACGCGAGCTGCTTTGAGCTTTTTTTGCCCTTCAATATTGAATGAAGGGATAATGAGGTGCCTGCTATATCGTTCTATTTCCGCCTTGGAAAAAGTAATTTCTTTCTCTTTGATCATTTTTATATTTTTTAGGCTGTTAGCCATTGGCCTTTAGCTATTTGCCAAGAACTAAAGGCCAATGGCCAATGGCTGGTTTACATTCCCCCCGCAATAGCAGGAATTATACTGATGAGCGAATTTTCTTCTATTCGGGTAGAAGGACCATCGAGTGATTTAATATCATCATCTCCCAGATAAATCCTTATAAAGGAGCGAATATCGCCCTTTTCGTCAATCAGATGCTTTTTTAACCCCGGATGTTTTTCCGCCAATTCATGAATTGAATCGCCAATTGTGTTTTTGGTCACTTCAACAGTTGCATTGTTTTCAGTGAATTTCCTTAATGGTGTTGGAATAAGTATTTTAGCCATTTTGATTAAGATTAGTAATATTTTCTTCAAAAAATTTATTTTCCTGATCGTCTATTTGCCAGGAACGAATGTGGTCAAACTTCCCCTCCTGAATGGAGAGAATAATATATGAAAACACAGGCATGGCCTGTTTTAAATCGTGTATAGACGGGATCGCCGGATGATTGGGATGGGTATGATAAATTCCCAAAAAATCGAATCCTTCAGTAAGGGCAAAAACTTCCGCTCTCTGATAATCTCTCGGGTCAATTTCAAACCTTCGCCTTTGATCTCCTTCCTTGACATTTTCGGCAGGTTTTGCCAAAGTGATCAGTTTTTCATCTCCAGAATACTTACCATATAGAAAACCACAGATTTCATTGGGGAATCCGGATTCTCCGTGTTCAATCATTGTATGATAGGCTTCCGGGGTAATTTTTAGTGTGGTCGTTTCTGACTTGATTAAATAAGTTTCCATGTTTAAAAAAGGGTGTTTATGACTTCACTATACTTGGCTGCGTTGTCAGGAAAAATGGTTACAATTGTCCCTTCATCTATTTCTTCAGCGACCTTAACAGCTCCTGCTAAATTAGCCGCTGAAGAAGGACTGATCAGCATTCCTTCTCTCCGGGCAAAAATCTTTACCCAGTCATAAGCTTCCAGTGTGCTAACTGCTTTTATCTCATCGTGCCAGGAGGGATCATAAATACCGGGAACTTTGGCTGTCTCCAGATCCTTCCAACCTTCCAGCCCGTGTAATGCTGTTTCAGGCTGCAATGCTATGGTTGCAATCTGTGCATTGGCTTCTTTTAATTTTTTAGCTGTTCCTGTGAAAGTCCCTGTCGTTCCTAAGGCTGCCACAAAATGGGTGATTGTTCCCTGAGTCTGATGGTAAATCTCTCTGGCAGTGCCGTAATAATGCGCTTTCCAGTTGCTTTGATTATTATACTGATCGGCATAATAATAAAGGGCTGGATTTTCGTCTGCGAGAGCCTTTGCTTTGGCCTGGGCGCCATCAGTGCCTTCCATTGGAGAAGTATAGATTAATTCTGCTCCAAATGCCCTGAGAAGCACTTTTCGCTCTTCTGAGGCATTCTTAGGTAGGCAAATCGTTAAAGGAATACCCAGTCGTGCACAAATCGCCGCATAAGCAATTCCTGTATTTCCACTGGTGGCGTCAAGAAGACGTTTTTCTTTACTCAGGTTTCCATTAACAATCGCGTCTTTAATGATTTGGTATGCAGGTCTTGCTTTTACGCTTTCACCGAGTTGATGCCACTCCAGTTTGGCATATAATCTTATGCCTGGTTTGTGAAAGGCATGTTTAATTTCAAGTAATGGCGTATTGCCAATCAGAGAGCCAATTTCGTCAATTTGCTCCATTAAGGGGTTATTAATCAGGGTAGAATTCATACGATTAAAAAAAACAGGGCTCCAACGAGAATCGTGGAGCCCTGTGATATAAATTTGTTTTAATGTTTTATTTATATAAAAAATCCGCTCCACGGTATGGACATACAACAACAACAGCACTTATTCAGTGTTGTGGAGTGATCAAAAGTCCTGAAGCGTAGATTTTGCATGTAAATGATGAATAATTGCTGAATTCAAAGTATTAAACGACCAGGTTTCTATATTGTTTTGTCTCTTTTTGCTTAATTTCCCACATGAAAAAACTGAATCGTAAAGAATTTCTCTCCAAGGGTACTTTGGCTCTCGCTGGTTCATCTCTTTTATTGAACGCAGCTTGTTCCGGATCTGAATCGGAAAATTCTCAATCTTCAATTTCTTCCAATCCTCAAAAGACCTACAAGTGGAAAATGGTCACAACATGGCCACCTAACTTTCCCATTTTAGGGGATGGTTGCAAATTAATGGCGCAATGGGTTGAGAAAATGTCAGGTGGACGACTAAAGATACAGGTTTATGGTGGGGGGGAATTGGTTCCTGCTCTCGAAGCTTTTGATGCAGTAAGTAGTGGTGCGGCTGAAATGGCGAATGGGGGTGCTTATTACTGGGCTGGCAAAGTACCGGCAGCGCAGTTTTTTGCTACTGTTCCTTTTGGAATGAATGCACAGCAGGTGAATGGGTGGATTCTATGTGGTGGTGGCCAGGAGCTTTGGGATGAGGTGTATGCACCATTTAATTTGCGGGGATTTCCGGCAGGAAATACGGGGGTTCAGATGGGGGGTTGGTTTAATAAACCTATCAATAGTCTGGCTGACCTTAAAGGGCTTAAAATGAGAATCCCCGGACTCGGTGGGAAAGTAATGAGTAAAGCAGGAGCTACCGTTATTAATGTTGCCGGTGGCGAAATATATACTAATCTGGAAAGAGGAGTAATTGATGCAACCGAATGGCTGGGACCTTTCCATGATTATACGATGGGGTTTCACAAAATTGCAAAGTATTATTATTATCCGGGTTGGCATGAGCCGGGAACAGTCCTGGAGACCCTGGTCAATAAGTCCAAACTGGCAGCTCTTCCCGAAGATCTTCAGGAGATTCTTGTCACTGCTATCATGCGACAAAATACATGGACATTGGCGCAGTTTGAATCCAGAAACAGTGAGTTTTTAGCTAAAATCATGGAAGAAGAAGGGTTGGAACTTCGGGTATTTCCTGATGAAGTACTGGCAAAACTACGGGAACTGACTCAGGAATCAATCAATGAACTGGTCAATTCCAATCCGATGGCTAGGAAAATTTATGATTCTTATTCCGCTTATAAACAAAAAGCCCAGGCCTGGTCAGAATTGACTGAAAAGATTTATTATGAAAAAATCCAGTAATAAAAAAAGGTGGTCTTTGAATGACCACCTTTGATATTTTTATTGAGATATTTAAAAGTCTAGTTTGACTGATATCCCACCTTGTTTTTGTCTGATTCAATCAATTTCAATTCTACCCGACGATTTTTTGCTCTTCCTGATACAGTTGTATTATCTCCCAGAGGAGCTACAGAGCTGTATCCATCTGAAGTAATTCGTGAAAGTCTCACTCCTTTGTCGTAAACCAGGTAGTATTTTACATTAAAAGCTCTTTTAATGGATAATACAAGATTGTTATTCTGTCCACCTGTATTGTCAGTGTGTCCCAAAACCTGAAGATCATACTGAGGGTATTTTTTCAGAAGGCCAGCCACTTGATCCAGTACTGTAAGACTTTCAGGAGTCAATTGATCGCTAGCTTTTTCAAAGTAGATATTGTCCATTGCATTTTCCAGCTTGGCCAAATCTTCTTTGGTTATCTTTTGGTGTACAGGTTTTGCATCACTGAAAGCATTCAGGTGCTGAGGCTCTATGGGATCCTTCATCTGCTGAATGTCAACCATTTCATTTCCCTGCTCTAGCTCAAGTGTATTATCTGCAATTTCTTCCTTAGATGCGTTGGGATCTTCAGGACAACCCAGAAAAGCAGCCGGACCTTTTTCTTCAGGACAAAAATCATCCCTGTCAGCTACTCCATCATTGTCAGTATCAATAGGAACCTGAACAATTGCCGGAACTTCTTCTTGAGTCTCCTTAATAGGCTTCTGCTCTTTATATGGATTGCTTGGGAGGGCAAATACAAATCCAGCAGAATGTGCAACATGCTGAAATTTGTTTTTCCCAAGGGCTACTTTATATACACTTTGAAGTTGGAAATTGAAATTTTCAGATAATTGGAACCTTACTCCCAATCCCGCAGGAACATAAAATCTCACATTATTACTGGCAGAGTTGAGCCCAAAACCTGTAACCAGGTAAGGAGCAACCGATGCAGTCTCGTCCATAAAAGTTCCATTGGATTTAAATTGAGCCATTGTACTGACATCAATTAAAGAAGTACCGGTAAACTGATCTCTTGCGATCGGATATGTTGCTTCCGGAACAAAAGAAGAAATTAATGATACATTCATTAATTTATTGAGGTAGGCATGTGCGCCAAAAGAAATGCCCGGGTCAAACGTTTTGTATTGCACGAAATTGCCAGTCAGGTTTCCCTGATAGTCCATAAATGTAGCAGATAGTCCTGCCATGTATCGACTTTTGCTGGTTTGAGCATAAATATTCAGATTAAACAGAAGCCCTATAACAGCAAGGTAAGGAAAAGCATATTTTGCCATTTTTATTGGTGTAGGTTTGTTTGAAGCACTATGATGTCTGTTTCTATCATTCATCCTTATGAGGTTTTCCTGTTAGATCTAACCAAGTTGGTAATCCATACCTGGAAGTACAAAGATCCGGCCAGATTAAGCTGTTATAGCGCTCAAATGGGCAAAATTTGACCAATACGACCAATAGACTGATTCTTTGGTTTGATTGGTTACATGGACTGATAAAATTCGTGCCTGATTGGTATATGCTTAGAGCTTGATTTGATTACGTTTTTGGTCAAAAAATATTGCCATGAAAATGTACAATTTGAAAATTATTCCAAATGGACTATTTCCTGTTCAGGAGGGGGCTATAAAAAGGACAATATCGCTGATACTTCTGGAGTATCAGCGATATGAATGTATTTCCAATGGAAAGACCTAAAGCCCAACCACTTTTATTTAAAACACCAACTGAAAATCTACACGACGATTCTGATCACGGCCCTGGGTAGTTCCATTATCTGCAATGGGGTTTGACTCGCCAAATCCACGTGAGTTGATTCTTCTTTGACTTATACCGTGATTGGATACCAGGTAATATTTGACATTATATGCTCTCATAATAGATAAAACCAGATTTTCCTTTTCAGCTCCTCTGGCATCTGCATGACCTTTGAGTACCAGTTGGGTATAAGAACATGATTTCATTGTTTCAGCAATTCCATCAAGAATTTTCTTTGCCTCATCCGGGATCTGGTCGCTACCAGTCTCGAATAGAATAGGAGCTGTTTTTGAGTCAATGGTTATATCTGTACCGCAGGGAGTTTTTTGTGTACTTGCGATAACAGAATTTGGCTCAACCACAGGTTTTGAAGGCAGGGGTGTTTCCTGTTTTTCTACACGGGTCTCCGGAATAGCGGGAGAAGGAGTGGATTCTTCTTCCTGGTCTTCAATAGTATCCAGAAAAAGACCGCTTTCGTCGTTATTTGCTTCTGCCCAAAGGCTTTCTTCATTTTCTGATTCCACCTCGGCTTCCGCTAATATTGTATCAAAATCAGTACTTTCTTCCTTCTTATCATCATTCAGCAAAGCCATCAAACTGGTCTGATTTTCTTTCCCGAAAGTATTATTCTCCTCGGGAGGATAAGAGAGTTTGTTTTCTTCCTTTTGAACAATGGTTTTATCTATGGTTGATTCTGGCTTAACGATCTCCACAACCTCAGCATTTTCAGCTTCCTGAACAGTTTTCTTTGAGGAGGCTATCGCAATTTCTGAATCGGTGATGGCGTCTTTCCAGATGGATGAATCAACAGCAGCGATAGCCGTTTCAGCTTCAGTCGGACAACCATTCAGGCCACTTCCCGCTATTTCCGGACATTCATCCTTCATATCTATAACTCCGTCCAAATCTGTGTCCTTAAGCATAACCAGAATTTCCTCTTCTGTAGATCCTTCCGGGATATTTTCAAGAGGCAAATCTTTTGTATCAAGATTATAAACAAAGGCAATAGCATGTGCGAGATTTTGATAGTCCTTATTTAGGGATATCTTTTTAGTGGTTTCGGCCCTGATTGAAAATCGTTGATTTAACCGAAATCTTAACCCTCCCCCCAGGGGAATATATGCATCCGGGTGATCCTGGACATAACTTCCTCCAATCCCAAAAAGAACATAGGGGCCCAAAAATGCATTTCTTTTCAAAAATACCCCATTATTAAACTTAAAAGCCAATTGATAATTCATATCAATCAGTTGTGAGTTAAAAAAGCCTTCTGCATTGGGAAAGTTGACTTTATGGCTCAGACTTACACGGGTTCTGAAATCAAATCCACCATTCAAATATCGACTTGCACCTAATTCCAGGGTAGGGGCATAGGGTAGGGGAGATATTTGGGTGCCAGAAGGATGAGCCTGGTATGTAATCATAGATGATCCCAAACTTATGGACCATGGATATTCATAAGTTTGGGAATAGGATAAAGAGAATACAAACAGGAAGAGCAAGGTGTTTATCCCCTTAGGGAATAAATTTCGCATTTGAGTTATTCTTAGGTGGCTTCCCTTTCACACAAATGGTCAATGCAAATGATATTCCAAAAAGGTGCGATTTAGGATAAGTTTTGCTCAGAAACTTACACCTTACTTGATAAATATTTCAAATTCCACTCTTCGGTTTCGGGCTTTTCCGGTCTCGTTAAAGTTATCTGCAATAGGCCGCGATTCTCCATAACCGATATAAACCAGTCGGTTTTGGGAAATTCCTCTTGAAATAATATAATCGATACAGGCTTTTGCCCTGCGCAAAGAAAGATCCATATTATAGTCAGGTTTTCCCTCGGCATCAGTATGGCCGGAAACTCTCAGATTATAGGAAGGATGATCAACCAATACTTTTACAAGAGAATCCAAAACCGGATAGGAAACAGGTAATAAGACATCCCTGGCGTGCTGAAACTGAACAAATTGGGTAGCAAATTCAAGTTTTTCTACGACATCTTCTTCAATTTCAGGACATCCTCTCAATTCTTCCAACCCGGCTTCATCAGGGCAGGCATCTCTGTTATCAGGGATTCCATCTCCATCCGTGTCAGGGCAACCATTAAACATTGCCGGGCCTGCTTCTGTGGGGCAATCATCATCGTGGTCGGGAATATTGTCTCCATCCTGGTCAGGGCAACCATTGAAATTTGCCAAACCCGGTACGTCGGGACATTCATCATCTTCGTTATTCACACCATCTTTATCCCGGTCTACATCCGGACAACCATCGTATTCTTCAACACCGAATGTTTCCGGACATTTATCGTTGATATCCGGAATTCCATCATCATCCATATCCGGACAACCTCTTAAAGCAATAGGCCCTGGTTCGGTGGGGCAATTGTCAAGCTGGTCAATCACTCCATCTCCATCCGTATCCGGGTCCTCTTCTGGCTCGGGAGGAGCACTTTTACCGAGATTAATAATAATGCTACCACTGAGAGTAAAATAATCATGGTATTTGGTGAGAGTCTTTTTATACATTGCATTCAGGTCAATGGATACCGTTTTGGTAGGCTGAATCCGAAATCCACCACCAAAAGGGAAAGATGCCTGCGGATCAAAATTGTTGAAATCCTGAGCGCTTCCACTGATACCTGCAGCCAGATAAGGACTGAATATTGAGGTTTCCTTTAAAAGGTACCCGTTATTAAACTTATACCTGAGAATCAAATCCCAATCGGTGAGATCCCGTGGCTTGGAATCATTTAGCTGAACATTAAAGGGTACAATCCCTGTTTCAAAGTTTAGGTCCAGAGAAGGATTCAGATACCTTCCCAGATAAATGCGAAAAGCCGGACTAAAGGCAATGGAATCCGTTTGTCCGGTAGGAATACCTGTAAAATCTCTGGCCGAATATCCTAGCCCAATTCCCCATTTTTTGTCTACACTTTGTCCAAAGGAAAGCTGAAAACAAAATATTCCGATGAGAATGATTGTAGTGTGTATAGAAAATTTCATTCAATCTTTTTTTATCAAAAACGAAAAAGACGCCTTCTTTATTAGAAAAGCGCCTTTTTTATTTCTTATGAACATGTATTACATAATTCTCTTGTATACATAATGTACTTCTTCTCCACTTATGGTTTCTGAAAGAATCAATTCAGATTGACCTAAATTCGTAATTTTTTGGCTGGAATCCCAAAGATCGGAATTGATTTCTCCATTTTCTTCAAAAAACTCAAAGGTTTCAGCAGGAAAGTCATCAGAAGTGGAAATGAGTTCATGATTTTGGGTAAAAGTCAGGGTTGATTCTCCCATACTTGGGATATTTTCGCCCCCCATTCGGGTTTCAATCAGTTTCCATTTGCCTATTAATTCAGGGCTAACAGGATCTGGTTGATTGGTAAAGTCATCTTCAATGATTTCTATTTCCAGGCTATCTCCTGTGTGATTTTCTCCTGTAGATTCACCCGAACCGGATGAACAGGAAATCATTCCCAGGGAAAGAAATGAGACAATAAGAATCAGGTTTATTCGATCGATCATGGTATGATGAAAAAAGATTACACCTAAAGTAATTCAAATACAGAATATTTTCAAATTTCTTGCCAATTACGAAGCCTGAAGGAAATCCTGAATTTCTCTTATAAACAATTCAGGAGCATCCGCATGAACCCAATGGCCTGCGCCTGGTATCTTTCTAAAAATAGCATTGGTAAAATCCTCCTGTATTTCGGTAATATTATTGGGATTTATATAATTAGACTTTTCACCGTAGAGGAAAAGCGTTGAGCCATCATATCCAAAACTGGTATCAATTCCTTTTAATACATTTGGATATTTTTCATAGATAACTTCGAGATTAAATTTCCATGTGAAATTTTTATCTTCATCTCTCCCCAGACTTTTTAGTAAAAACTGCCGAACTCCCGGATCTTTAATTTTTTTACCAAGCTGCTCATCCGCCTCCTGTCTTGAGCCAATTGACTTTAGATCGAAATGAATCAATGCTTCAAGGAGTTCATCATGGTGTGGTTCGTAATCTACCGGAGCAATATCGATGACCATGAGTTTATCGATTCTCTGGGGATGATCTATGGCAAATTGCATAACTGTCTTTCCTCCCATCGAATGCCCCAATAAATGTGTTTGGAAAATGCCGTGCTGATCCAGAAAATGATTCAAATCTTCAGCCATCGTGGGATAGTCCCATTGTGGAGAGTGAAAAGACTTTCCATGATTCCTTTGATCGACGATGTATACACTGAAATTTTCAGAAAGGGTTCGGGCGTGAGTTACCCAATTGTCCAGGGACCCGAACAGTCCATGTAAAATGACTATTGCGGGTCCCTGTCCAAACGTTTTAAAATTCAGCTCCATACTTTTAGTGATGTACACCTCCATCGCCATGTACATGGCCATGATCCAGTTCTGATTGGGTCGCTGGTCTTACATGTTCTACCTTTCCGGAGAAGAAGAGGTCTCTTCCTGCCAAAGGATGATTAAAGTCGAGAGTAACTGTATCAAAACCAATTTCAAGAATTGTTCCCTGCATAGGATTTCCATTTTGATCCTGGAGAGGAACTACATTTCCTACTGTTAGCAAATCATCTGCTAATTTCCCATCAATAATGAAAATGTCTTTAGGTACAGGGACGATATATTCAGGGATAGAAATGCCATAACCATCTTTGGCTTCCAGTTTAAAGGAGAAAGGATCTCCGATTTTTTTCCCGATAATGTTTTCTTCGAATTTTGGGAGCAGTTGTCCAATTCCATAGATAAAAACCAGTGGCTTGGAAGCATCAGCATGGTCAGCTAACTCCCCGTTAGGAGAATCTAAATGAAGTATATAACTAAGAGAAACGACTTGTCCGTTGTTAATAAACATAAAAAATATATTAATAAATAAATGTTTGATCGCTTGAATTATCGAAAGCATTGATAATGAGGCAGCGAAGGTAGCCAAAATATCTGGGATGTAATAATTTAATGAGGTTCAAATATAATGGCATGGTTTTGGTTTCAAGAGTATATCGTGGCGATTAAGCGTCTTCTTCCGCCGTAATTGCGGAATTCACAGAGGTAAATCCCTTGCCACGTCCCCAGATTGAGGCTTCCACGAGTGATGGGAATATTGACCCAGGCTCCAACCAGACTCGACTTTATATGAGCTGGCATATCATCACTGCCTTCAAAGGTGTGTGTGTAGTAAGGCTCATTTTCGGGTACAAGATGATTGAAAATCTGCTCAAAGTCGTAACGAACGGAAGGATCAGCATTTTCATTAATCGTCAATCCGGCGGAAGTATGCTGGATAAACAGATGAAGAATCCCCTGCTCAGGAAGATCTAATTGAGATTCAATCAGGTCGGTGATTAAATGAAAACCGCGTTTGAAGGGCGGTAATGTAATAGATTTTTGAGAGACCATATAACATAAATAAGAAATTAGTTTGAGTGATGAAAAAGAATATCATAGACGTATCCACACTTGCTTTTGAGTTTAATAAACTTATTGATGATCACAACAACAGCGAGAATTTCTATGATGATTCTACCGACAACGTTGAAGCACAATTAAAAGAAATAATTGTTGATCTTTCTGAAGTATCTCATGATAAATTCTCCTGGGATGGAGTTTTAAGAGAAGATTTTGGTCTGGATTCATTAGATATGGTAGAGTTGATCATGATTTGCGAGAAAGATTTTTATATCAGTGTGCCGGATCGTGAATGGCAGAAGTTAAGAACTGCCAGTGATTTATTGGATCTGGTTTCGGCCAGAGTAGGGTAGATCCTGTACCTGAGAGGAGGTAGGGTAATGCTTATCTCCCAAATCTCTCCCTCTGGTTGTTAGGAGTCGGGGTAATCCCGACCTCTAACCTCCAGCTAACATACATATCAGGCCCGCCACAGGTGGGTCATTTTTTTTGATAAAATTTCCTGGTTTTAATACTTGAGCCAATAATAAACCGCTTTGACATATTCATTATTTACGAATATCATTGCGGATTCGGATTCCCACCACTTATCGATGTCATATTCGAGTGGCTCGGCTCCACGGAGAACGATTTCAATACCCGCCTCCCGAAACTTATCCCTGAAAACATTTCTCACTCTTCGGGTGTGGAACTTTGAGGTGATCACCATAATCCTGGAAAAGCCCCTGGTTTGAGCAATTCCCAGGATTTCATCTGATTCTTCAAAGGTACTGGTTCCTCTTTCTACAACTTCAATGACAGTACTGTCTACCCCCATCTTGCGCAAAGCTCTTCGGGCCAGTTCTGCTTCAGTAATTTCCATGCCAACTGCCTGTAAAGCCTGATTGGTATTTTCGCCTGTAACAATCAGGAT
>JAGQVA010000538.1 GCA_020438265.1 Bacteroidota bacterium | reverse complement strand
AATTGCAGGACGGGAACCGTACGCCCGGGCTGGCAATCCGGTGGATGAGTGATCAACATACTACCTGTAACCGAGGCAATGGCTGCAATTCGATCTGAAAGATGGCAAGCCAGATAATGGCTCATGATTCCGCCATTAGACATGCCTGTGGAATATACCCTCTTTAAATCAACAGAATATTCCCCTGCCAGCGTATCAATCAAAGCCGATATAAAACCTACATCGTCCACTCCGCCAATGATAAAACCAGCGTTCCATGCGTTTTGAGTACCTTCTGGATAAACAAGGATGATTCCCGCAGTATCCGAAATATTGCTAAATTCAGAGTATAGTTCCTGTTCAAACCCGTTGGAGCCCAGTCCGTGAAGATTAAAAATCAACGGATAGTCATTTGCGGGATTATAATTGACGGGAAGATGGAGCCGGTATTCACGGGTAATTCCGTCAAAAAAAATGGTTTTGACCTGGGTTTGAGCCAAAACGGCAGGTATCATGGCCATGCTGAGACCTAATAAAAGGGTAATTCTATGTGTCATAAGAATGATCTTGGGTAAAAATCCATTATATTTCAAACAAACTATTTTTTCAATGAAAAAAAATCTCTCTCTGTTCATCATCGGCTTATTTGCTTATTTTTTGCTTACTTCTGCATCCTGTATCAATATCGCGGCGGTAAAAACAGACCAGCCATTATTGGAAAAAATAAAACTTCCTCCTGGTTTTAAAATCGAAATTTATGCCGAAGGGGTTGACAATGCCCGTTCAATGGCCTGGGGAGACAAGGGTACTTTGTTTGTTGGCACCCGAAATAAAGGCAAGGTTTATGCCGTCGTGGATCGCAATGGGGATATGAAAGCTGAGAAAGTCTACACAATTGCTACGAATCTGAAAATGCCCAATGGTGTTGCTTTCAAAGATGGGGCCCTTTATGTAGCTGAAGTCAGTAAGGTCTGGCGTTTTGATAAAATTGAGGAAAATCTGGAAACGCCTCCTGCGCCGGTTTTAATCAGTGATAAATTACCTAATGATCAATGGCACGGATGGAAATACATTGCTTTTGGGCCGGATGGGAAATTATATGTGCCTGTGGGGGCTCCCTGTAATATCTGTTTGTCTGAAAAAGAAATCTATGCCACCATTACCCGAATGAATCCCGATGGAAGCGATCTGGAAGTATTTGCCCATGGAGTGAGAAACTCGGTAGGATTTGACTGGGATCCCAAAACCGGAAATTTATGGTTTACCGATAACGGCCGCGATTTTCTGGGAGATGATTCACCTAATGATGAATTAAACCAGGTTACAAAAGCAGGGCAACATTTTGGATTTCCCTATTGTCATGCAGGAGAAATTGCCGATCCCAAATTTGGCGAAAAACGTCCTTGCAGTGATTTCACTCCTCCTGCTCAAAAGCTCAATCCCCATGGAGCTGCTTTGGGAATGACTTTTTATACAGGAAAGATGTTTCCCGCCAAATACAAGGATTATATTTTCATTGCAGAACATGGAAGCTGGAATCGTTCTACCCCGATTGGGTATCAGATATCCATGGTCAGACTTGAAAATGGCAAGGCAGTGTCATTTGAACCCTTTGCGACGGGTTGGCTAAGCGAAGAAGGAAAAGCCTGGGGCAGACCGGTAGACGTACTACAAATGAAAGACGGTTCTTTGCTGGTTTCGGATGATCATGCTGATTTGGTTTATCGGATTAGTTATAAGTAGAAAAATAGTAATGGTAGGTTCTTCTTTTGATCAAGAAGGGGAATGTGATATCTTATTTCAGATAAGTACTTGAACAAAATTAAATATAAGTAAAAACAAGGAACAAGAAATGCAAAAGTTAAAAGTTAATCCATTGATTTACAGAGCTTTTCCTTTATACTTTTTAGATTCTTGTTTCTTGTTTTTACTTAAAATTAAATATGTCTTTCCACTTAGAATAAAGAAATCATAGTAAACCCAGATTTAATGTTTTCTCTGTAGTCTATGTTTTCTTTTCTTCTTTATGCGTAGCCAATGATTTTCTATGTTGCTATGTGGTGAAAAAATAAACCTTTAAAACAAAAATCAAAATACCCAAAATAACCCAAAATCATAACCCACAAAAAAATTCCTGGTCCGAAAATCCATCTAACCAATAGATTCCCAAACCAGGAATAAAACGCAAAACCATCAAAGACTATTTATCAATCCTCGCACCGCCCTACCTTGGAATGCACGTGAATACGGTAAATCACTTTCGCATTATTTTCATTTACCCGGGCCATGTCATTAATGAATTTGACATTTTGGTTGCTTTGATCATTGATCAGTTTGGTCAAACGGGTACTCAGGATTTTGATACCTTCAAATGCTTCTGCCCCGGTGAGTTCTTCAAAAGTTCCCGCTATACTCACACTTCGCCAATGGCTCAAATCTTCAACTTCTGACACTAACACACTGACTTTGGGGTTTTTCCGGAGAATTTCAATTTTCTTCCCTTCAGAGGTATAACATACAAATGCATTTTCTTCGGCCTGATAATAAAAAGTAATAGGAACCAAATAAGGGGTACTATTCTCATCCACGCAGGCGAGGTGAGCAATATAATTTCGAGACAGTATTTTCTCTATTTCCTCGGGAGATAGGTTATTAATCATAGTTTTTTAACGAAATATCGTACGAATGTAAATAGAATCCAACCCAGATCCTCTTTTCCTGCCCAATTTGTACAAAAATGTCCGGGATTATTGAGTTCCGGGGGATTGAAATTGATTAGGTCCAGTAAGATCCTTTACAGGCAAAAATCAATCCATTCGCTATTTTTTCGATAATCGCCCATAGTAATAGTTATAATTTTTGTGACAGAGGATTTTTTTTTAGAATTTAAGACCATGTTTACGCTTTCTCATTGAGAACTATTCAATAATTACGATACTACTATTACACTCATTAACTTATGGATGCGCTACTTGCTTCTCCCAACTGGTCTTTTTTTGTACTGCTCTTAGGGATTATTTCAGTGGTGGTGATGATTTCCGTTTTGCGGTTTAATGCCTTCATCGCTCTGATTCTAACCGCTATTTTTGTAGGACTCATTACCCCAGACCTTCCTACTGGTCCGGGAAGTCCCAAACCTTTACATATTATCACTGCCATCGAACTACCCATGCAGGAGTTTGGTACGACCGCTGGTAAAATCGCCTGGGTCATTGCGCTCGCCGCCATTATCGGAACTGCAATGATGGCCAGTGGAGCAGCCGAAAAGATCGTCAACTGGCTTCTTCAGGTGCTGAAGGAAAAACGGGCCGCTACAGCTTTGCTGATCAGTGGTTTTATCCTCTCTATTCCTGTATTTTTTGATACCGTTTTCTTTTTGCTGATTCCCCTTGCGATTGCTCTGGCTCTGAAAACGAAAAGGAATTATGTCCTTTATGTAGTGGCAATCGGTGCGGGTGCAGCTATTACCCATAGCATCGTCCCTCCTACTCCTGGACCTCTGATTATGGCCGAAAATATGCATCTGGACGTGGGATTGACCATTCTGGCGGGATTGGGACTGGGAATATTGCCTACCGTTATTTCTCTTTTTTGGGCAAAAAGATTAAACCGGAAAATGGAAATTCCGGTGAGGGTGGAACTGGAAAATACAGAAAATAATGGTCAGCTGCCTTCTTTAATTCTTTCCTTGCTTCCCGTAATCATGCCCATCATTCTGATCAGTATTGCTTCCATTGCAGAAGTTCAGTTGGGTAAAGGAAATGTTCCGGCATTGATTGCTTTTATGGGAAATAAAAATATCGCCATGGCGGTCGGAACGGTGATCGCTCTCTGGCTATGGGCCAAACAGCGGAACCTTACCAATAGCCAGCTGTGGAAAGCCGTTGGCAAACCGCTGGAAATCGCCGGAATGATTATTCTGATTACCAGTGCCGGAGGCGCTTTTGGTGCAATGATCAAACATAGCGGAATTAGTGAAGCGATAGAATTGGCTACCAAAGATTTTGCCATCAGTTATATCCTTCTCGGCTGGTTTATCGCCGCCGTGATGAAAACCGCTCAGGGATCAAGTACCGTAGCGATGATCGTTTCTTCAGAGATTTTGTATGAATTGATCAATGGAGTAGAATTGGGCTATCATCCGATGTATGTATTAATGGCCATTGGTTTTGGTTCATTATTCATCTCCTGGATGAATGACAGCGGTTTCTGGGTCGTTTCCAAAATGAGTGGATTTACCGAGAAAGAAGGAATTCAGACCTGGACCAGTACGCTGGCTTTGATTGCCGTGGTAGGATTGGTTCAGATCTTAATTTTATCATTTGTTTTACCTTTTAATTAGCCATTGGCTTTTGGCCTTTAGCTTTTGGCAATTTGGCGAAATGCCAAAGCTAATGGCCAAAGCTAAAAGCTAAAGGCAAAAAGCCAATAACCAATATCATGCGCATCATCATTTTCGGAGGAGGAGGTTTTATCGGAATAAAACTTACTCAGGCACTACTCAAACAGGGCGAAATCGCCCTCAATGGTCAACCAGCCCAACCCATTAC
>JAGQVA010000537.1 GCA_020438265.1 Bacteroidota bacterium | reverse complement strand
CACATTACTTCTACCAGACAGGTTGGTTCTACTTTTAAACCTTTTGTTTATTCCGCAGCACTTGAAGAAGGCGTAGAACCCTGCGAATACATCGAAAATGTAAAAACTGTTTACGCAGAATACAAAAACTGGGCTCCTGGAAATGCTGATAATAAATACGAAGGATATTACTCGATGCAAGGAGGACTCACCAATTCAGTAAACACCATTTCTGCTGCCATTATGATGAAAGCCAAACCCAATAACGTTTACAATTTTGTGAATAATATTGGTTTTGTTTCTGATGTACCAAACGAACCTTCCATTGTACTTGGTACCGCAGAATTGAGCTTAATGGAGATGGTAGGGGCTTATTCGGCATTTGCGAATCACGGAGAAAGGTCTTTACCAGTCTATATTACACGAATCGAAAATAGCAAAGGCGAAGTCATCGTTGAGTTTCCCGACCGAAAACCCATGACAAAAAAAGTAATGACTCAGCGCTCAGCTGACATGATGAATTATATGCTCAGGTCTGTGGTTGATAGTGGAACTGCCCGAAGATTAAGATACACTTACGGACTGAATTCCCAAATCGGCGGAAAAACAGGAACTACTCAGGATCAGACTGACGGCTGGTTCATTGGTATCACACCCCATCTGGTAGCTGGTGTCTGGGTAGGCGGGGAAGAACAAAATGTGCGTTTTCGCTCTCTGAGCCTGGGACAAGGTGCCAATACAGCTCTGCCGATCTACGGCCTTTTTATGCAGAAAGTATATAAAGATCCTCGTTATAAAAATACCCGTTACGCCAAATTTCCTGACCTTGATCCCAAATTAAAGGAAGAATTGGATTGCCCGATGTATTCTCTCGACGATCCCGAAAGAAATCAATTGTTTGACCTGATCGAACTCTTAAAACAGCGCCAGGAAGAAAGAAAACAATGGCGGGAAGAAAGGGATTCGATTAGAGAAGAACAGCGGGAAGAGAGAAGAGAGAACAGACGCTCTAAATGGGAAGAATTTTTCAAAAAGAAAAAAGGGGGACTGTAATCGGGCTTTCCAAAGCCCGATCCTCACACAATTTTTAAATTCTATTGGCCCGGCGTTTTAACCCGGGCCAATGGTGATAGAAAATAATTTGTTAACCAATTTCCAATCCCACCATACCTGTTTGTACAACCAGTGATGAAAATTCATTACCTTTAATGAATTTCGAATTGAAGGTATGCAATCATCACTTTTTGAAGATTTAAAACAGAAAATTGTTAACGCTAATCCGGAGGGGTTGAAGTATGTGTTTGAAGAATGCGGAAACTATTGCATTAAAACGCTGATCAAAAAAACCAACTGCTCTTATGAAGATGCAGAGGATATATTGATGGAGGCGATGCTGAGTTTTCGCAATAATATGATTCAGGGAAAAATCGAATACATATCCAGTTTGCGGTCTTATATGTACACTACCTGCTGGAATAAATGGATGGATCTCTACCGGGGGAGAAAACGATGGCAAAAAGAAATGGATTTGGTTGAAAAAAATTACTATTCCGTTTTTTGCGAAAGTAGCGACCCTTTGGTAAAAGAAGAAGAGGAAATGAGCATGGTGGAAACAGTCAAAAAACAATTGGAAGTTACCCAGAATGCACTAAAGGCATTGAAAGAAAACTGTCAGAAAATTCTGACCTATTTTTATATCGAGCAGCGATCCATGGATGAAATTGCTCAAATCATGGGATTTGCAAGCCCTGGAGTAGCCAAGGTATCCAAGCATCGCTGTTATAAGAAACTAGCCACGAAAGTGGAAACTCAATTTCAATAAAATGAGCGAAGAAAGAGATCATATATGGTGGATTGAAAATTATCTGGATCAGACATTGACTGTCACAGAGAAATCAGAGTTTGAAACCAGACTTGCAGATGAGCCAGCGCTTAGGGAAAAACTGGATCTCCACCGCAGTTCGATCATTGCGATGAAAGTCGCTCTTCGAATGAAAGAGAAAGAAGCGCTAAAGGAAATGTTTCATGAAGTAAAAAACACCACTCCGGTCAGAACTTTCCAAATGCGTACCTGGTATTATGCAGCTGCGGCCGTCGTTGCCCTGTTATTTGCCACCTGGTTATTTCTTCCCAATAGATTATCTCCAGAAAGTATCGCTCAGGAATATCAGGAAATTTATCCCTTCAATTATCAAAGAGGAGATTCACCTGTAGAAGATTCTGTATTTAAATTAGCCGGAGATTTTTATACTCAGGGAAAATTTGAGGAAGTGATTCCCCTGATGCAGGAAATGATTGCCAGTCAGCCGGAAAACCAAAGATATCGTCTTTATCTGGCGATGGCTTACCGAGAAACCGGCCAACTGGACAAAGCAATTTCAGAATTAGAATCCATTTCTTCACATCCGACTTATGGTGAAAATGCTACGTGGTTTTTAGCTTTGATTCACTTTAAGCGAGGAGATGAAACCAAAGCTATTGACTTATTTAAAGAAATTGCAAGTTCGGAGGTGCACTATCGAAAGGTTCAGGCTCAGGAGATATTGGAGAAGTTGGGCCGATAATAGCTTTTCTTCCTCATTGCACCGCTTTAAAAAACGGTGCAATACAGCAAATATCCTCATTCTGCTGAATGAAAGATTCACATATCTCCAGGATAAAAGGCCAATCATTCGACAGAATGACAGATTCCAGACCATTGCGCCGTTTTTTAAAGCGGCGCAATGAGGATAAAAAATCCCCTACTTCCCATCCGCCAGACTCACCATCAAAGTCTCAAGCTTCCGCCGCATTTGTCCAGCGCTACAGGCATAATTATTGGAAATCATCGCAAAAGCCAATTTTTTTCCATTAACTGTATCCACAATTCCCGCATAACCACGAACTCCCGCAATAAATCCGCTTTTCGCTCTCAAACGACCTTCAGCCGTAGTTCCTCTCAGCATAGAACTCAAAGAACCAGACTTTCCAGCCAAAGGCAATGATTCGATAAAATCATCCGAATAACTGGCCAAAGCTGCTTTTCGCAGAATGGAAGCCAACTGATAGGTACTTAAAGAATTATTGGGCGACAAACCACTTCCATCTTTAATACTCATACCTCTGGTATTGACACCCTGATTTTTCCAATAAGCTTCCATCACTTCTACCGCATCTTCTGCCGAGCCTTTTTCTCCTCCTTTTACTGCCAAACGATAAGCCAAAGCCTCAGCGAATAAATTAACACTACGCATATTGGTGTGATAAACAATGTCTGCGAGACTAGGAGATTCATGAATTTGAATTGTACTTCGCGTATTTGAGGTTGAAGTTCCGGCCATTTTTTCCAAACGAATAGTAGAAGCTTTTTGAGAAATCACCACTCCGCATTTATTCAATTCATCGGTCAGCCATTGAGCAGCGTAAAGTGCCGGATCTGGAATCGATCCTTTAATCGAAAAAGAAGCTACACCAGCGGGAATCGTTCCGCGAATATGTCGCACAAAGGTATAAGGCGCACCAAATATATAGGCATTGTCCCCGGACCCTACCCTACCCGTGGTTAATTCATTAAAAAAAGCAATGTCTGACATGGGTGGTTCCGTTCGCAAAATTTCTGTCGCAGAGCCAACTGTACTACCCGGCTTCAGATCTATTCGATATGAATTTTCATTGATATTTAATCCGCTCGCACCTGCTCCGTAATAATTTCCCATATCTTCCCAGGGCCATTCTCCCGGAGTCATTTGAGTAGTAAAAATCGTGGCGTCGCCAATGACCTTCCCATTGATGGATTTTATTCCCGCAGCCTGAATAGCTCGCGTCCAGGCATTTAAAATTGTAGCTGTTTCATATTTTTCACCAAACCGATCACTACCCAAAGCCGGGTCTCCATCGCCTTTGATATAAATATTCCCAAGCAAAACCCCATTCGCATCAATTTTTCCGTCGTATTGAAGCAAGGTTTTAAACCGAAAATCCGGGCCTAAAATCGCCAAGGCACTTGCGGTTGTCAGCGATTTCATCGTCGAAGCTGTCACCACATTTTTGTGAATATTAATTCCCGAGACCACCTGTCCGGAATTCACATCAATCACACAGATTCCCCAATTAGCCGGAACCATATCAGCCTCATTGTCCAGCGCTTTAATCGCCGCATCCAAACCAGGCATAGACCCATTTTGGGCCATCAGGGAAGAAAATGAAAAAAAGAGCAAAACAAGATTGAGCAATACAGGTCTCATATTTGAATTTATGGAAAGTTGAGATTTGAAGCATCTATATAGCAAACACCCGTCATAGAATCAACCCATGAATAGACAAAAACAAAAAGTATTTTTTCTGATGGCCCTGTACCTGGGAATTTCTGCGATAATGGGAATTCCGGTTTACACCATACTCTTTTTTCAGCCACTGCAAAAAGCTGAAGAGGTAGTTCTCCAACCCTGCCCTATTATTTATCCTGAAATTATCTTGGTTGAATCTTCAGATAAAACTTCTGACCTCGCCGAAAAGCAAATGGAAGCGCTGCGGAGAGCATTGGACAGTATATATGGGAAGTCTGAATTTTTTTGTCGACTTCT
>JAGQVA010000536.1 GCA_020438265.1 Bacteroidota bacterium | reverse complement strand
CCAATCCCATAAACAACCATATATCCTGAGTCGAACGAAATCCTCCCACCTGCCACAAGAAAAAAACGGCAAGGGAAATCATAATCAATGGTTTGGTAAAATAATGGAAAACAGGAATCTGCTGGTAATAATATTCAGATATCAGCTCAGCAATGAAAATAAGGATAAAAAGGATGGTAAAATTCCTGAATATCCTTTGATACTGACCAAAAAGGATATTCTGGTTCTGGAGGTGGTTTCTCATAATGGGCAATTGAAACTTTTGGCAAATTTACCCCTCAATATCTGGAATTACTATTGAAGTTAAAAGGGTAATTATACCACAGACAAAAGCCTTTATTCTCTTCCCCGGACATTCTTCAAAAAAGAAACTAACAGATTCATTTCTATCAAATAAAAATCCCTTTTTATTATGCATCTAAACAAGTTTTTCCCTAATTTAATCCTCTTACTAATCACAAACTGACTTACTAATCACTTGCGTTTATGAAACAGTATAAAACCAACGAAATTAAGAACGTCGCCCTTGTGGGCGGATCTAAATCGGGAAAAACCACCTTGGCAGAATGTATGATGTTTGAAAGCGGTGTACTTTCCCGTATGGGTAGTGTCGATGATGGCAATACCGTGTCTGATTTCCACGAAATTGAAATTGAGAGAAAAAACTCCATTTTTTCTTCGGTCATGCACTCTGAGTGGAGAGGGACAAAAATTAATCTGATTGACACACCAGGAATGGACGACTTCGTAGGAGAATTGATTAGTTCATTGCGCGTTTGTGATACAGCTCTTTTAACCTTAAACGCTCAGAATGGTGTAGAAGTAGGGACAGAGATTGCCTGGAGAAGTTTGAAAAAACATAATACACCCACTATCCTGGTTGTAAATCAGCTCGATCATTCCAAAGCAGACTTCAATGTAACCCTGGAACAGGCCCAAAAACAATTTGGAAGTGGAGTAGTCATCATCCAGTATCCATACAATGATGGCGAGGGCTTTAATTCCATTATTGACCTGCTTAAGAATATTATGTATAAGTTCCCGGCAGGTGGTGGCAAACCCGAAAAAGTGCCCATTCCGGCTGATCAGGCTGATCTGGCAGAAGAAAGAAGAGCGGCATTAATTGAAGCGGCAGCAGAGCATGATGAAACCCTCATGGACACTTATTTTGAAAACGGGGAACTGACAGAAGATGAGATCCGGAAAGGATTGGGAATTGGCATTTCCAATAGAGATTTATTCCCTCTGTTTTGCGTTTCTGCCAAACAAAACATGGGTACTGGTCGCTTGATGGGCTTTTTGGGCAATGTGGCAAAATCCCCCGGAGAAATGGGCGGAGAAACAACCGTTGACGGAGAAGAATTGCCCATTACAGACCCTACAACTACCCTTTTTGTTTTTAAAGCCTCCAATGAAAAACATACGGGTGCAATGAGCTATTTCAAAGTTTGTTCCGGAGAGGTAAAAGCCGGGATGGAACTGGTAAATCTCAATACAGGAAATAAAGAAAAAATAAATCAGCTATTTACTCTCGATGGCAAAAACCGAATCCCGATAGATGCCCTGAGTGCAGGTGATATTGGCGTTACAGTTAAGCTCAAAGACACGGGTGCCAATCAAACCCTGAGAAGCAAAGATGATGGAAAAATTATAGCTCCTATCGAATTCCCTAATCCCAAAAACCGTGCAGCTGTATTGACCACCAAACTAGGAGATGAGGAAAAACTCGGACTGGCTCTCAATAAAATGGCTTCTGGAGATCCAACTTTACACCATGAATACCGCAAAGAGCTAAAACAAACCATTTTATCTGGTCAGGGAGACCTGCATTTACAGATCATCAGATGGACACTCGATCATATCTATGGCGTTCAGGTAGAATATGGTGTTCCAAGAATTTCGTATCGGGAAACCATTCAAAAGCCTGCGGAAGGATACTACAAACATAAAAAGCAAAGTGGTGGTTCCGGGCAGTATGGGGAAGTTTATCTCAGAATTGCCCCCTATTATGAAGGATACTCTGATCCGGGAGATTTGAAAGTCAGAGAAAAGCAGGAAATAGACCTGGATTGGGGCGGAAAATTGCTTTATTGCAACTGTATCGTAGGAGGGGTGATTGATACCCGTTTTATGCCAGCCATCCTCAAAGGAATCATGGAGACCATGGAAGAAGGTCCTATCACAGGATCTTATGCACGGGATATCATCGTTTACGTCTATGATGGAAAAATGCACGCGGTAGATTCCAATGAGATTTCCTTTAAAATTGCAGGGAAACAGGCTTTCAAACAGGCTTTTCTCGCTGCAAATCCCAAACTTCTGGAACCTGTATACAAAATTGATGTTTTAGTCCCTGAGGAAAATATGGGAGACGTCATGACTGATCTTCAGCAGCGTAGAGGCATTGTCCAGGGCTTTGAAAGTCAAGGGAATTACCAAAAGATTACAGCTCATGTACCTCTGGCCGAATTATACAAGTATTCTACTTCGCTTAGCTCTGTTTCCCAGGGCCGGGCGACACACGAAAGAGAATTTCTCGAATATTCTATCGTACCGGGAGATGTTCAGCAAAAGCTTGCGCAGGAATATAAACCTGAAAAAGAGGTTGTATAAAATTTATTTCGTACACACACCACTAACGAACGCCCTTCTCACTTCGGTGAAAGGGCGTTGATTTTTTACTCATCTCTCAATAAAGGCATTGTCAGGCAGTGAGGGCCTCCATTATCGGTGCGAATTTCGTTTGAGGACATCATCTCTAAATGGCTTTCAGGACTCATTTTAGCGAGTTTTTTACGAAGAGAGGCTGTTGTCATAGGATTTCGATGATAGGCAACCGCACGGAATGGAGCAGTTGCAAATACATTCCCAGCCATATTATGCTGCTCGAATAAGGCATATTTTAAATGCTCGTACGGAGTAATATAGTCCTCCGGATCTCCTCCAATCCAGGTTACATTATTCAGATCGATCAAATCATCTTCCAGCAACTGATCAATAAAATATTTTACCTGGCGGGGAATGGGAGTTACATATCCTTTCTGTTCAATATAATCACGATCATATACCTCTACTTTCCCGGCATTATCAAAATGGGCAGTTGTGGGGATTTTCCTCAGGTCGGTCTGTCGTATCCCCATATTGCGCCTGATCCATATCACAAAATGCTGTAAGACCTCTTTGGCACTTTCCGGCCCACCTGGTTTGGGATAACCAAAAATATAAGGCATCATAATCGCAGACTTGGGCCCAACCATATTAAATACAGTATCAAGATGGATAAACCCTCTTAAATCAGGCACATTCACAAGGTAAATCCGTTTGACCTTTTTGGCTGTATCTGCTTCAAACAATTTTTTAATCATCCTTTCAAAAGCAGGTCGGGTAGTACGATTAGAATAAAGAAAATCATGTCTTCCTACTCCTATCGCCAACACTTCTTCACTCAGCACCAATATATTTCCTCCCTCCATCAAATAACGTGGCTTTAACCCGCTCCAGGTATTGTCTTCCTCCATTTGACGAAGGAAATCAACCATATCAAAGAAAATCGTGCCCTCATCAAACATGGGATGATGTTTAAAAATCGCTCTGACAAGGGTTGGTTCAGGTAATCTCCGGAGTGAAGCCATCGAATTGATGATTACCCCACAAGGGGTAGTGGCAGAAGAATCCCTCATCCACATAATTTCTCTTTTTGGGGGAATGATAATGCGGGGAAGACGATTGTTATTAAGCACCAGTTTTCGGGGATATCCTTCAATCAAATCCTTTACCAATGATTCTTTGGGATATTTATCCAGTCTGATACCCCTGGCCTGAAGGTGGTCCAAATATTCATCAGCCTTGTGATGCAGGGTGTCTTTCAGAAGGGCATGTCTATTCCGATAGTCCGTATCTTCAAACAGATCTTCCAGCAATTCCTTCAATTCCAGTACATTTTCAGCACCAATTTCACTCGCCAAAAATTTCTTCAAATCACTGTGATCCCGCTGTAATTGTTCATACGCCCGGGGAATAGGTCCCATCAGATCGTGGTCTCCTTCCCAGGGAATCAGTTGGCTGTGCTCTTCGCCGGGAGAATGAATTAATACTTTTTTGAGTGGTTGGTATTCACTTTTAATGACTGGTTTCATTTTTTTTATAGTTGTTGATCTTTAGACCTGGAAGGTTTTGGAAACCTTCTGGTTTCATTTTTTTATGATTGTTTTTCAGACCTGGAAGGTTTTGGAAACCTTCTGGTTTCATTTTTTTATGATTGTTTTTCAGACCTGGAAGGTTTTGAAAACCTTCCAGGTCTAAACTCATAAAATATTTTTATTTTCAATTAATTCCTAACTCTCAAAAATTTCCGTCATCATGCACCTCACACTTCCCCCACCGATGACTTCAATAATATCCAGCGGTACAGGTAGTACTTTACTGTTTCGGCGCATCACGGCCAGTTGGGAATCTGTCAAAGAATCGTAAGCCCGCTGGGATAAGATCACATAAGGTGTTCCATCTTCTGCCATAACCTGAAGCAGATTTCCGGCAAAATTATT
>JAGQVA010000535.1 GCA_020438265.1 Bacteroidota bacterium | reverse complement strand
AATTGTTGTGGATAATGCCATTGTCGTGGTCGAAGCGGTTCATGCAAAAATGGAGGAAGACCCCACTTTAACGCCATATAATGCGACTCAAAAAGCGCTTAGCGAACTCAGTGGGGCCATTATTGCCATCACGCTTGTAATGACTTCGGTATTTGTGCCAATTGCCTTTATGACTGGCCCTGTGGGGGTGTTTTACCGACAGTTTTCCATCACCATGGCGAGTTCCATTATTATTTCAGGAGTCGTGGCACTTACGCTGACACCAGTGTTATGTGCGATGATTTTAAAGAATCAGCATGGCAAAAAAAGGAAGTCAATCTTTGACCGGTTTATTGACTGGTTTAATGATATATTCAAATACCTCACCGGGCGGTATATCAAAGTGTTAAATCTCATTGTTGCCCGCAGATTGGTCACCTTTGGAATATTAATCTTGTTTGTATTTGGCATTATATATACCAATGACATTCTGCCAGCAGGATTCGTACCCAACGAAGACCAGGGAACCATTTACGCCATTATCCAAACCCCTCCGGGAACGACCCTCGAATTGACCAATAAAGTCGCTCAGGATCTACAGGTTATCGCCAAAGAGGTAGAAGGCGTTGAATCCGTTACTTCACTGGCAGGATATGAAATCATGACTGAAGGACGGGGTTCTAACGCAGGAACCTGTCTTATTAACCTCAAGCCCTGGTCAGAGCGGGATAAGAGTGTACATGAAATTATGGAGGAACTGGAAGAAGCCACCAAAAACATAGGTGCCAAGGTAGAGTATTTTGAACCGCCTGCTGTACCTGGTTTTGGTTCTTCGGGTGGGTTTTCACTAAGGATGCTTGATAAAACCGGTTCAACTGATTATCACGAGTTTGATAAAATCAATGAAGCCTTCATGGAGGGGCTGAGAGAAAGAAAAGAGTTGACGGGGTTGTTTACCTTCTTCGCGGCGAATTATCCTCAATACGAACTGGAAATAGACAATCAGGCAGCCATGCAAAAGGGTGTTTCCATCGGTAAAGCCATGGAAAACCTCAATATTCTGATTGGTAGTACTTATGAACAAGGTTTTATTCGTTTTGGTCGCTTCTTTAAAGTATATACCCAGGCAGCACCTGAATTCAGAAGATATCCTTCCGACCTGACCAATCTTTTTGTCAAAAACGAAGAAGGAGAAATGGTACCTTATTCTTCCTTTATGAAATTGAAGAAAACTCAGGGTCCAAACGAGATTACGAGATATAACCTGTATAACTCAGCCGCTATCAACGGACTGCCTGCCAAAGGGTATACCACCGGGGATGCGATTGCGGCCATTAAGGAAGTTGCTGAGAAATCATTGCCACGCGGGTATGACATTGCCTGGGAAGGATTGTCTTATGACGAAGCTAACCGGGGGAATGAAGCTTTCTACATTTTCCTTGTGGTATTGCTCTTCGTGTATCTGGTATTAGCAGCGCAATATGAAAGTTTTGTGTTGCCATTTGCTGTGTTACTCTCTTTGCCAATCGGAATTTTTGGTTCATTCGCCATGCTCAAATTGATGGGGCTTGCCAATGATGTGTATGCACAGATCGGGATGATTATGCTGATTGGTTTGCTGGGAAAAAATGCTGTATTGATTGTAGAGTTTGCCGTTCAAAAAAATAATGAAGGCGGTAGTGTTTTGGAAGCAGCCATTGAAGGAGCGCAAATACGTTTCAGACCTATTCTGATGACCTCTTTTGCCTTTATCGCAGGATTGATTCCTCTGGTTATGGCCAGCGGTGCCGGAGCGATAGGAAACAGAACCATTGGCTCATCCGCTTTGGGAGGAATGCTTGTGGGTACCCTGTTTGGTGTACTGGTTATCCCCGGACTATATTATTTCTTTGGAAAAATGGTAGACGGGAAAAGCATTATTCGGGACGAAGCACATTCTTCGCTTTCACAGTCTTATGTGGATGTTACTGGTACTGATCAGGCTTCTCTTCTGAAAAAAATTGCCAAACTCAATGTATTAATCAAAGCTGCAAAAAGAAAAAACGAAAGAAATGGTAAATAATCTTAGATATATAAGCTATTTGTCCTTCATACTGGTTTTCTTTTGGGGGTGTCGTGTCCCTCAAATAGCCATGGAAGAGGCAAATAAAGAAGTTCCTGAGACCTTCAGTCCTGATTTAGTCGATACAGTGAATGTAGCCAATGTAGACTGGCGTGAATATTTTGATGATGATCAGTTGATCGCATTGATAGACACTGCCTTGCAAAACAATCAGGAACTGAATATTGTCCTTCAGGAAATTGAAATCAGTAAGAATGAAATCCTGGAAAGAAGCGGGGAATATCTTCCTTTTGTTGATATTGGTTTGGGGTCAGGCCTAGAAAAACCAGGGAGATTTACCCCCGCAGGTGCGGTGGAACATACCCTGGAAGTAGAACCAGGCAGAGAATTTCCTGATCCATTGGGTGATTTTATCGTGGGTGCGACTGCGAGTTGGGAAGTAGATATCTGGAGAAAACTTCGCAATGCCAGAGATGCAGCAGAATTGCGGTATCTAGCCAATACACAAGGAAAAAACTTCCTTGTAACGCAATTGATTGCAGAAATTGCAGAGTCCTATTATGAGCTGATGGCTTTGGACAATCTGCTGCAAATCATCAACCAAAACCTTGTCATCCAGGCTGATGCCCTCAAAAAGGCAGAGCTTTTGAAGAATAATGCCAAGGCAACGCAGTTGGCAGTCAATCGTTTTAAAGCCCAGTTGATCAATACCCAAAATCAACAATATGCGATTCTTCAAAAAAGGGTAGAAACGGAAAACCGGATCAACTTTTTAATCGCACGGTATCCGCAACCGATTGACCGCAATTCAACTTCCTTTATCAATCTGAAACTGGATTCCATTCAAGCCGGTATTCCTGCGCAATTGCTCCAAAACCGACCCGACGTACGTCAGGCTGAATATGAGTTAAGAGCTTTTAACCTGGATATTTTGTCTGCAAGGGCCAATTTTTATCCCTCTCTGGATTTAAAAGCTGGCGTTGGTTTTCAGGCATTTAACCCTGCATTTTTACTGAATCCCGAATCCATTCTCTTTAATCTTGCAGGAGATCTGGTAGCTCCGTTGATCAATAGAAAAGCAATCACAGCCAGATATAATATGGCAAGTGCTGCTCAGGTCCAGTCAGTCTACCATTATCAGCAAACGCTTCTGAATGCTTATGTGGATGTGCAAAATCAATTGATGAAACTGCAAAACTATTCCAATAGCTTTGATACAAAGAAAAGAGAGGTAGAACTTCTCAACGAATCAGTAAGGGTAGCAAACAACCTGTTTAGATTTGCCAAGGCTGATTATGTGGAAGTATTGCTGACACAAGAGGAGGCACTGGATGCCCAGATGGAATTGGTGGAAGCGAAACTTCACCAGGTTCATGCCAAAGTACAGATATATCGTGCTTTGGGTGGTGGGTGGCAGTAGAGGCGATTCATTTAAACCTTCCAGGTTTTCGACAACCTGGAAGGTTTAAATTAAATATACCCATCAATGATTCTCCAACTTCTCAAGCCTTTCCAAAACTGCCTTAAATGCTACTTTTAATTCTTCTATTTCTTCTTCCTTTCGTTCAATCACTCTTTGCTGCTCCTGTATTCCTTCAATGAAAAGGGCAGATAATTTGGAGTAATCGACTGATTTATAGCCGTTTTCGTCATTTGAGACAATTTCGGGCAGAACAGCTTCTACCTCCTGGGCGATTAATCCCAACTGAGTGCTTTGATCCTCGCCTTCCTTCCATTTATAATAATAACCATTCAGGGCGTTGATTTTTTCCAGCGGATTGTCAATTTCCTCAATATCTGTTTTCCAGCGGAGATCGGAGAAGGTATTCCAGGCATTGGCGCGGGCGATGGTTCCATCACCGTTTTCGCCGACCTGAAATTTCACATCGGGACTATTGGTACCAATACCCGTGTTGCCATTAGGAAGTACCACAAGGCGGTTGGTCCCGACTACCCCGGGAACAGCCGAGGCTGAGGTATTGGCAATTTCAAAACGTCCTGTGGCAGCGTCATTTCTTATTGACCAGTTAGCCTGACCTGAATTGACGAGTTTTAATTCATAATCGTCAATATAGACATCGCCCTCATTGGCTGCACTCCCATATTTATGGAATTGCCCACTTATCAGATCAAATTTATTCAGGGAAAGGCCATTTGCCGTAATTTTCCCTCCTACTCTCAATTTTGATCCAAACTGTGGACTTGTACCCATCCCAATAAAACCAGCATCATCAATCTCCATAGTAGTCATAGAACCAATCTGAAATTTCAGGGAGCCTCCGAGCCCAAATGGGTTGTATTTTATCGTACCACTACCGATTTCTATATAGTCATTTGCAACAAGTAAAGAGGAACTTGTTCTGATATTTCCGATGACATGAAGAGGAGCTGACGGGGTAGTAATTCCGATTCCAAGATTTCCAGTAGAGTCAATGACCATTCTTTCTGTTCCTTTGGTATCAAAGCGGATAAAATCTTCGTCTGGATTTGTCTCTACCCGGATT